>NZ_JBFAAI010000034.1:0-96511 GCF_040639655.1 Actinoplanes sp. NPDC023801
ATCCGCGACGACATCCACGAAGCCCTGCTCAAACTCGGCTGCGCCCTCATCTGCTGGCGCCGCCTCCGAACCACAAAAAGTTAGGAGTTCTTAGTGGCTTGGCTCACATGCCGATTAACTGTGTGTGATGCGTTTGAACCGCTTGAGTATCAAACTCCGGCTGATCATGTGTGTGGTACTGATCGCTGGGATCTCGCTCTTGCTCGTCGCCACCGTCATCACCCGGCGTAACCTTTCTGAGGCTCGGGACTCCGGCTTCGCGTACGCCCAGGAGATCGGTGTCCGTAACGCGGCGCAGGTCCAGGCGCAGATGATGACGGCGATGGGCACCGCCCGGGATCTGGCCGCCGCGATGGCGTCCGAGTCGGCGTCCGGCGGGTCCGGTGGCCGGGCTCGGGCCAACACGCTGCTACGTACGCTCATGGATCGCCATCCCGCCTATTTCGGCGTGTGGACGGCCTGGGAACCGAACGCCTTCGACGGCCGGGACGCCCGGTTCCGTGGCAGCGACGAGCGGCACGACGCCTCGGGCCGGTTCGTGCCGTACTGGTACCGCGACGGGGGCTCGGTCAAGTCGACGGTGCTCACGTCGTACACGGAGGCCGGTGACGGCGACTACTACCTGATCACGCAGAAGTCCGGCAAGGAGAAGGTCCTGGAGCCCTACTCCTACCAGGTGGGCAGTGCCAGCGTGCTGATGACCTCGCTGGTGGCACCGATCGTGGTCGGCGGCCGTACGGTCGGGGCCACCGGCGTCGACCTGACCCTCGACGCCGTCTCCGCCGAACTGGCGCAGATCAGACCGTTCGGTACCGGTGACGCGATGCTGGTCAGCGCGACCGGTCTGCTTGTCGCCGGCGGCGACCCGGAACAGGCCGGCAAGCCGGCGGACGCCGCGGTGGCGGAACTGGCGGGGAACGCTGTCAGCAACGGGGCGCCGGCCCGCCGGGTGATCGACGGCGACGACGAGATGGTTCAGATCGCCGCACCGCTGGCGCTCGGCGAGACGGACACCTGGTCACTGATCGTGACCGTGCCGACCGCGACGATCCTCGAGTCGGCGAACGAGTCGCTGCGCATCAGTATGTGGATCACCGGCGCGGCGCTGCTGGTCGCGGCGTTGATCGCGCTGGCGGTCGCACGGTCGGTGGTCCGGCCGATCGAGCGGCTGCGGGACCGGATGGCGGAGATCGCCGACGGCGACGGGGATCTCACGCAGCGGGCCACGGTGCGCGGGAACGACGAGGTCGCGCAGCTGGCAACGGCGTTCAACCGGTTCGTGGAGAAGGTGGCGGCCACGGTACGCGGGATCGCCGGATCAGCCGCCGACGTGCAGGCCGCCGCGGACCGGCTCGCCGACGGCACGAACCGGCTCAGTGCGGACGTCGTGCACGTGTCCGACAACCTGGGTGCCGCGGCCGAGGCGACTCAGACGGTCAACAGCAGCGTGCAGTCGGTGGCGGCCGGTGCCGAAGAGATGAACGCGGCGATCGCGGAGATCGCCGGCAGCGCGGCACAGGCGGCGCGGGTCGCCGGCGACGCCCGGTCGGTGGCGGAGGGCACGAACGGGCAGGTCGCGCAACTCGGTACGGCAACCGAGGAGATCGGCGACGTGGTCCGGCTGATCACGTCGATCGCCGAGCAGACGAACCTGCTCGCGCTCAACGCCACCATCGAGGCGGCGCGGGCCGGGGAGACGGGCAAGGGTTTCGCGGTGGTGGCCGGTGAGGTGAAGGAGCTCGCCCAGCAGACCGCGCAGGCGACCGAGGAGATCACCGCGCGGATCACCGCGATCCAGACGATCAGCACCGCGGCGGCTACCGCCATCAACGAGATCGTGCAGGTCATCTCGACGATCGGGGACTACACGACGTCGATCGCGTCGGCCGTGGAGGAGCAGACCGCGACGACGAACGAGATGAGCCGCAGCGTCAACGAGGCGGCCGGCAACACGGGCCGGGTCACCGAGGCGATCTCGGACGTGGCCGATTCGGCGCGCAACGCGACGGCGAACGCCCGCAGCGGTCGGGACGCGGTCGGTGACCTCAACCGGCTGGCCGGCGAGATGACGGCGCTCGTCAACAACTTCCGGTACTGAGCCGGCCTCACCGGTCCCGGCCGGGCATTGCCGTGTCCCGGGCCGGCCGGGCCTGGCGCCGCACCGCGGTCGGGCTCATCCCCCACCAGCGGCGCGCGCAGCGGCTCAGCACGGCCTGTTCGGCGAACCCCAGCAGGCGGCTGATCTGGGTCAGGGGCATGTCGGTGGAGGTCAGATAGGCACGGGCGCGCGTACGGCGTACGTCATCAAGGATCCCGGCGAAGTTCTGATCCTCGGCGCCGAGCTGGCGCTGCAGGGTTCGCGGGTGCACGGCCAGGGCCCGGGCCACGTCGGCGAGCTCGACCGGGCCGGTGCCCAGCGACTGCGCCAGGACGGCGCGGACCCGTGCGGCCGGCCCGGTCCGCGGGTCGGGTGACTGGCGGGACAGGAACGCGAGAGCCAGACCGCGCAGGGTCGCGTCGACACCGGCGAGCGGCCGTTTCAGCAGGCTGGACGGCAACCTCAGCAGCGCCTGCGGGCGGCCGAACCGGACCGCGGCGCCGAACGCCTGCTCGTAACGGCCGGGCGGAGCGAGCGGGCGGTGCGGCAGGTCCACCGACCGCAGGCCGTACCCGTCACCGACCAGGAACCCGACGGCCCGGTGCACGAACAGCATGGTCATGTCGGTGGCCTGCGGCAGCGGCCGCACGCCGGGGCCGAACGAGTAGAGCAGAGCGGTCACGCCGGGAGCGCCGTCCGGGTCGGGCACCAGTGAGACGCTCAGGCCGCGGGCGTGCACGAACATGTAGCGCGACGTGCACTCGAGAGCGTCCGCGACCGACGGCGAGTGCTGGATGGCGACCGCGAGCGGGCCGAGCATGCTGAGTTCCTGGACCGACGCGACCCGCAGGCCGAGGTCCGGGCAGCCCAGCGCGGACGCGGCGATCTCCAGCACAGCGGCGAGGGCGGCGTCCTCCACCAGCAGGTCGTCGGCGTCGAGGGCTCCGTCGGGGAGACCGGCCTGCCGCGCGAAGGCGTCGGCGTCACCGCCCAGCGACTCGACGGTCTGCCGGAACTTCTGCAGGCCGGCCGACCGAACCAGGGACACGACACGAGAGTCACAGACGCCGGACGGCGGGGTCAAATCAGCGGCGGCGCCGGTCCCCGATCGCCCCGGCGGCGACCGTGATCACGACGAGCGCCAGGAACGCGACGAGCCCTTCGACCGGTGTCAGAGCGCCTCCAGGGTCCAGGTCTGGCCGATGACCTCATGGCCGAAGCCGGGATGCGGCTCCTCGCCGGTCAGGACGAACCCGGCGGCCTCGTAGATCTTGCGGGCCGAGGTCAGACCGTCGACGGTCCACAGTGTCACCCGTTCGTAGCCGCTCGCGCGGGCGAAGTCGAGGCACCGATCGACCAGGCGGCGACCGGCGCCGAGTCCCCGGGCGGCCTCGGTGACGACGAGGACCCGGAGTTTCGCGGTGCCGGGCCGGTCCGCGGCGACGAGCATGACGCAGCCGACCCGTTCGCCGTCGGCTTCGGCGATCCAGGCCGCTTCGCGGGCGGGATCGTGGGCGGTGGCGTAGTCGGCGACGATCCGCGCGACCAGGGCCTCGAATCCGGTGTTCCAGCCGAACTCGCGGTGGTAGACCTCGCCGTGCACCTGCACGATCCAGCCCAGGTCGCCCGGCTGGTCCGCCGGCCTGATCTCGAGATTCGCCGGCATGTGTCCCACCCTTCGACCTACTGAAACGACTGTTTCAGTGGCGGGTAGGCTACCGGGGTGCCCGAGAACCCGACAACCGTGTCCCCGCGGCGCCTCGAGCTGCTGGAGGCCGCCTACCGGTATGCGCTGGCACACGGCCTGGCCGGCCTGTCCCTGCGGCCGATGGCAGCTGCCATCGGTTCCAGCCCACGGGTGCTGATCTTCCTGTTCGGCAGCAAGGACGCCCTGGTCCGCGCCCTGCTGGAGCGGGCACGCCGCGACGAGCTGGCACTGCTGGACCGAGCGGGACAGCCCGGTGGGACCATCCCGATCGGGCTGTCGGCGGCGGTCGAGCGGCTGTGGTCGTGGCTGGCCACCGACGAGCACCGGCCGCTGTTGCGGCTCTGGGTCGAGGCGTACGCACGGTCGCTCGTCGAACCGGACGGCGCCTGGGCCGGGTTCGCGCGCGCCACGGTCGACGACTGGCTGAAGGTTCTGGCCGCCTGCCAGCCCGCCGGCGAACGGGACACCGCCGAGGGCGCGGCCCGCCGCACCCTGGCACTGACGGTGCTGCGCGGCGCCCTGCTCGATCTGCTGGCCACCGGCGACGCGGACCGGACCACCGCGGCCGTCCGCCTCGCGTCTGTCTCGTAGGTTCGAGTGCCGTCCCGGTGAACGGCCGCGACCAAAGCGCGGCCGGGCGGTGACCATGCCCGTTCCCGGTGCGAGGCAGGCGACGGTCAGCGCAGCAGCGCGCGCAGCCGGCCGAGGACGGTGTACTGGATGTCGGCGAAGGTGCGCTTCTCCCCGTCGGCGACCCAGACGGCGAACGCGTTCCGGAAGACGGTCACTGCCGACTCGGCGGCCAGGGCCGCACTGGTCGCGTCGATACCGCGGCCGGCAAGCGCCCGGGTCAGGGTGAACGCCAGCGACGACAGTTTGAGCAGCTCGCGCTCCTGCAGGGCGATGTTCGCGGCGATCACCGCCTGACGGGCCCGGGACCACGGCCGGCGCTCCTCCGGGCACAGCGTGGCAGCGCTGTCGAGAACACCGCTGATCAGTGCCATCGGGTCGTCACCGGTCTCCGGCAGGCCACCGAGGAAGATCCGCTCGAACTCGTTCTGGTCGACGAAGAGCACCTCACGCTTGCCGGCGAAGTGGCGGAAGAAGGTGCGTTCGGTGAGACCGGCGGCGGCCGCTATCTCGGCTACGGTCGTTCCGTCGTACCCCTGTGTGATGAAAAGGTCGAGGGCCGCCTCCCGCAGGCGCTCCGATGCCCCGCCCTGCCATCTCCCCATGATCCTCATCATAGTGATGTCAGGGACTGACATCGGCGGCCGCAGTCACGCCAGCCCCGAGATCAGTTCATCACGCCGACCGGCACTAGGCAGCAGCCGCGGGCTCCGTCGCCGGGCCGGGCCGCCGGGTGAGGACCTGCGGACCGCCGGCTGTGATGGCGACCGTGTGCTCGGAGTGGGCGGTACGGGAGCCGTCGGCGGAACGGATCGTCCAGCCGTCCTCGTCGAACCTGATCTTGTCGGTGCTGCGGCAGAACCAGGGCTCGATGGCGACGGTGAGCCCGGGATCGAGCCGCATGCCGCGACGGGGGCGCCCACTGTTGGCGACGTGCGGGTCCTCGTGCATGGTGCGGCCGATGCCGTGGCCGCCGAATTCGCCGTTCACGCCGTACCCGTACTCGCGGGCGACCTCGCCGATCGCCGCGGAGATGTCGCCGAGGCGGCCACCGGGCTGAGCCGCGACGATGGCGGCCTCGAGCGCGACCTCGGTGGCCTCGATCAGCTTCAGGTCCTCCGGGTCGGGCGTCCCGACGACGAAGGAGAGCGCGGAGTCGGCGACCCAGCCGTCGATGCCGACCGCCATGTCGATGCTGAGCAGGTCACCGTCGCGCAGCACGTAGTCGTGCGGCAAGCCGTGCAGCACGGCGTCGTTGACCGACAGGCACAGCACGTTACGGAACGGGCCGCGGCCGAACGACGGCGCGTAGTCCCAGTAGCACGACTCGGCGCCGCGCTCCTTGATCCGGCCACGCGCGTGGCGCTCGATGTCCATCAGGTTGACACCGACCGCGGCGACACCCTTCAGCTCGGCGAGAAGCTCGCCGACGAACTGGCCGGTCACCGCCATCCGGCCGATCTCCTCGGCGGACTTGAGCTCGATCACGACAGCCTCCCCTTCCCGGCTGGTACTTTAATACCGGTATTTTTATACCATGTCGGTTCCGGCCGCTCCGGAGGGATATCCTGCTCGCATGGTTCGCCAACCACTCACCGCCGAACAGATCGCAGCGGGCCAGCGGCTCGGAGCCGCTCTGCGGTCCGCGCGGGGCGGTCGCAGCCTCGTCGAGGTGGCCCTGGCAGCCGGTATCTCCCCCGAGACGCTGCGCAAGATCGAGACAGGCCGGCTACCGGCTCCGGCGTTCGGCATCGTCGTCTGCCTGAGCCAGGCCCTCGACGTCCCCCTCAACGACCTGGCCGATGTCTGGCTGGCGGCCGGCACCACGATCCGCCAGGCCTCCTGAAGCCCGCAGCGGCGCGCACGAACTCCGGCCGCCGGCCCGACCTCCGTCTACTCCCGCCCCAGGCCGGTCGCGCGCTCGAACGCCGCCTTGTCCGCCTCGGTGTACTCCCCGTTGAGCTCGGCGGCGGCCAGCGTCCGCGGATCCCACCCCGAAGCCAGCAACTCCTGCCACTGAGCGCCGTTCAGCGACAGCACCCGCAACGCGGGGAACGCGGCGATCGCGGTGACGTCCTCGACGACAGCTTCGGACAGATCCAGCCGGAGCAGGTGAGGATTCGCCGCCAGCCCGGCGACGCGGACCGGCTCCTCGTTACCGGAGAGGGTGAGAAAGGCCAGATGGGAGGCGTCGGCGAGCTTCTCCGGCTCGAAACGTGCCGCGTTCACGCTGACCAGCTCCACCGGTGCCCCGGCGGGCAGTTCGAGGTCGGCATGCGGTGCTTTCGAACGCACGTCGAACGCGCGGATCGCCCGTAGCGAGCTCAGCCCGGCCAGGTCACGCAGGCGCAACTCGCCCACGGCCCTCATGTGAACCGACTGCACCCGCGCCGGATCGGCCTCGGCGGCAACCAGGTCGGTCAGCAGCCGGTCCTCGAGATCCAGGATCCAGTCGGCGGCCGGTGGGACCCACGCGCCCGGATCGGTGAACCCGTCGAGGGGCCGGGGGTCCGCGAGCCGGGCCCGGATCAGATGGGTGAGCGACGGAGCGACGTACTGCGTGTCGTCCCGCCCGTACGCGAAGATCTGCCCATATCGGCCGCCCGGTGCCGGATCGAGATCGACGGCACCGAAGTTCATGGCGTAGTCACTGGCGAACGGGAGCCAGCGATCGTTGCCGGAGACGCGGCGGACCCGGCCGTACGGATGCAGCTCGTTGACGACCGGATCGTCGGTGAACAGGCCGGTCTCACCGTTGAACGTGAACTCGTCGACCTCGCCGTGCCATTCGACGATCTGCTCCAGCGAGACTGGCTTGAGGCTACCGGCGATCCCGGATTCGTAGTTGTCGTCGTGTACCTGCCGGTAGAAGGCTCGCAGATCCTCGGGCAGCCGGAGCCCGATCCGCGCCTCCGCGGCGGCGATCTCGGCCTCCGAGCAGCCGTCCCCCCACCTGGGCCTCTCGCCGTGCTCGGCCTCGTAGCGGGCGGCGAACGCCGCTACCAGGTCCTGGATCTCGGCCAGCACCCCGGGATCGGTGGGCCGTCCGTCATTGGCCACGGGCAGGGACCGGTGCGGGTCGGGCCACCGATGCCCCGGGTACCGGTACTCCGGATCGAACGTGGCCCGGACCGGGATGACGAAGTGGAGTCTCATGATCGCCGAGCATGTCATCGACAGTGGACCGGCGCTGTCCCTGCGCCCGGCCTACCGCGGTCACCAGTCGAGCGGCAGCGCATCGATGGCGTTGGTCAGCTCCCCGGCGAGCAGGGTGTGGTCGTTGAGGGACGGATGCCAGTCGCAGCCGAGCAGGTCGAGCGCGCTGCTGTAGTGCAGCGATCGGACACGGCTGTCGCCGGCGGCGGTGCGATCGGCGACGACCTGTTCGATCGAGTCGGCCATGGCCGTGGTGTTCCACAGGGTCGGGTAGGTCAGGATCAGGTGCGTGCGCGGACCGTACCGCTCCCGGAGTTTGCCGACGAAGCCCAGGTAGGCGGCCCGGTAGTCGGCGGCCAGCTCGTCGGCGGTCGCCCATTTCTCCCCGGCGTGCAGCGCGGTGGAGAAGTCGTTGATGCCCAGTCCGATCACCACGACCTGCGGTTTCCACGAGGCGGGGCGCGGCAGGGCGGTGCCGTCGACGGCCTGGAGGGTCCGGTCGTACCAGGTGCGGTAGTCGGTGCCGGGGTCCCCGCCGTCGTAGTTGCGCACCATGCCCCGGCCGGACCAGGCGTTGAGCTGGTAGTCGGCGCCGAGGCCGCGGGCGGTCAGCGCGCCGAAGGTCCGGTCGGCGTTGCTGTTGCGGTCGACGCCGCCGATCGCGCCGCAGTCCCGGCTCGTCGACATGTTGCCGTAGCCCGCGGTCCAGGAGTCGCCGATGAACTCGATCTGCCGGTTCCGGGCGGCCGGCGGGGCGAGGATCCGGCCGCCGTCGCCGGCGACGAACCCGCCGAACTGCCCGGCGGTCCAGGGGCTCTCGGTACGTTTGGCGACGCGCACGGTGTGCTCGCCCCGCCCCAGCCCGGTGATCCAGTGGGTGGCCCGCCCGGGGGTGACCAGGTTGACCGGCGGCCGGTCGTCGACGCGGAGCTCGTAGTCGTTGACCGCGTCGTCGAGGACGATTCCCACGCTGCCGCCCCGGAACCGGCCCTCGAAGTAGACGCCCGGCCAGGTGTACCGCACCGCCCCGGCCCGGTCGTCGACGCGCCCGGCGGTGTGTGCCCGCTCCAGGGGCCGGGTCTCCGGAGCGCCGGGGGCCACGGCCCGCCCGGTCGCCGCGGAGATCTTCCCGGTGCAGAGTCCGCGTTCACGCAGTTCGGCGACGACCCGCGGGACGGCCTGCACGGTGGCGGGCGGCCAGTCGTGCATGAGGATGACGTCACCGGCCCGCATGCCACGGGCTGCGGCGACGATCTCGTCCACGGTGGCGTTGTTCCAGTCCTTCGAGTCGGCGTCGGTGTTGATCTCGGTGAGCCGGTATCGCCGCTCGACGGCCCGCAGCGCGTCGTTCGTGTCGAGGTAGGGCGGCCGGAACAGGGTCGGCGTCACACCGGTGACCCGGCGGATGACGTCCTGGGTGCGGGCGATCTGGTCGGCCTGCTGGGCGGCGGTCAGCTGGGTCATGAACGGGTGGTCCCAGCTGTGGTTGCCGATCCACATCCCGGCCCTGACCTGGGCTCGGGCCAGCGCGGGGTGGGCCTCGACGTGTTGACCGGTGTTGAACATGGTGGCGCGGGCCCGGGCGGCGCGCAGCGCGCCCAGCAGGGCCTCGGTGTTGCCGGGGGTCGGCCCATCGTCGAAGGTGAGCGCCACGTATCCGGCACAGCCGCGGTCACCGGCACGGGCGGCCGTCGGCGCGGCGACGAGTCCGGTGAGGATCGAGAGAGCCACGAACCCGTGCAAATACGTACGCCGCATACCGTTCCTCCATACCGGGAGCGCTCCCAAACTCGCCCGAGCATACCGTCGTATCGCTTGTTATCAATGCTTACGAGCCGGCCGTGCCGACCAGACCCCGGCCACCGGACGACTCGACCAGATCCAGCCCGCCGACTACTGGCTGTGGGGGCTGGGTGCCGGCCTGACCGAGGACCCGGTGCGATGCCACCGGCTGATGACGGCCCTCGCCGGTGCCTCACCACGGACCGGCGCCCGACGGTGGAGCGGCTGTCTGATCATGGAGCCGCTGTCTGATCATTGAACAGTGACCGATTCTGATGCGCCGTCGTTCTCGCTGGCCACTCCCCCGCTGTTCGCCGCGCTGGCACCGGCCCGCCGGGTGCTGATCGCCGGCGCGGGCGGTGGCTTCGACGTCTACGCCGGTCTGCCGCTGGCGCTGGCGCTGTGGGACCGGGGCGTGGACGTACACCTGGCCAATCTGTCGTTCTCCGAACTGGAGCTGGTGGACCGTTCGGCGTGGGTGGACCGGCATGTGGTCGAAGTGACGCCGGAGACCGCCACCCCGGACTGGTACTTCCCGGAGGGCACGCTGGCGAAGTGGCTCGCCGCACACGATCTGCCGTCGACGGTGTACGCGTTCCCGCCGCTCGGTGTCCAGACCTTGCGCGACGCCTACCGGTACCTGATCGAGCGCCACGGCATCGACGCGATCGTGCTGGTCGACGGCGGCACCGACATCCTGATGCGCGGCGACGAGAACGGGATCGGCACCCCGGTCGAGGACCTGACCAGCGTCGGTGCGGTCGCCGGGATCGACCTGCCGATCAAACTGGTGACCTGTCTCGGGTTCGGCATCGACGCCTACCACGGTGTCAACCACGTGCAGGTGCTGGAGAACCTGGCGGCGCTCGACCGGCAGGGCGGTTACCTGGGCGCCCTGTCGATCCCCGGTGACAGCCGAGAGGCCCGGTGGTACCGCGAGGCGGTCGCCGACGCGCAGGCCGCCACGCCGCAGCGGCCCAGCATCGTGAACGGCCAGATCGCCGCCGCGATCGCCGGGGAGTTCGGTGACATTCAGTTCACCCGCCGCACCAGTGGCAGCGAACTGTTCGTCAACCCGCTGATGGCCGTCTACTTCACCGTCGACCTGGACAAGCTGGCCGCGCGCTGCCTTTACCTGGACCGGATCGAGCAGACCGTCGGCCGGCGACAGGTGATCACCCGGATCGAGAAGTTCCGCGACGAGGTCGAGACCCGGGTCCCGCGCGTCTACCCGCACTGAGAATGTCGCTGAGCGCGGGGACGATACGGTTTCGGCATGGCACGACGAGAAACCCCCGCGGCCGGGCCCGGCAGCCGCGCCCTGGTCGTGGACGTGATCCGCTCGGCCAGGTCGATCAGCCGGGTGGAGTTGGCCGAGGTGACCGGTCTGACCCAGCCGTCGATCTCCAACATCGTGCGGGTTCTCATCGACGACGGCGTGATCCACGAGACCGGTTCCGCCGACTCCGCCCGCGGCAAGCCCCGCATCCTGCTGTCGATCAACCCGTACAGCCGCTTCGGCATGGGTTTCCATCTCGGCGCCGAAACCCTGACATGCGTGGCCGTCGATCTGACCGGCGGCGTCGTGGGCCGTGAGGTGGTGCCGCTCGACAGCGGCGGTGACCTGACCGACCGGCTCACCACCCGGTTCGCCGACTTCACCGACGGACTCGACCTGCCGGTCAAACGCATCGAGGGCCTGGCCATCGTGGCACCGACCGCCCGTCCCGGACTCGAGTCGGCCGGACCCGACCTCGCCGCGGTCCGGGCCGGACTCGCCGAACGGCTGGGGATCCCGGTTTTGGTGGAGAACGACGCGGCGGCCGCCGCCCTCGGCGAGTTCTGGAGCCGCCGGGTGTCCCGGGAACAGGCGTTCGGCAGCGTGTACCTGTCCACCGGGATCGGAGCGGGCCTGGTGTTCGGGGGCGCGCTGTTCCGGGGCGCGAGCTTCGACGCCGGCGAACTGGGGCACCTGTCGATCCGCTACGACGGCCGGCCCTGCCCGTGCGGCAACCAGGGCTGCGTGGAGCGGTACGCCTCGATGGCGGCCGTGGTCGAGGACGCACGGCAGGATCCCCGGCTCGCCGGGCGGCTGGCGCTCGACGGGAGCGTGTCGTCGGCGTACGACGTCGTCGCCCGTGCCGCCGTCAACGGTGACCCGGATGCCTTCGCCCTGATCGACCGGGCTGCCACGCATCTGGCCGTAGCGGTGGCCTCGATGGTCAACCTGCTCGACCTGGGACGGCTCGTCCTCACCGGCCCGGCCGTAGCGAGCGCCGGTTCCATCTACGCCCGCCGGCTGCGCGCCCACCTGGCCCGGACCGCGCACGCCCGGAACCGCCACCCCATCGCGGTGGAGGTGTCCGCGCAGCCCAGGGATGCCGCGAGCATCGGCGCGGCGGCCCTCATGGTGCAGGCCGCCATCGCGCCGGGGCACACCACGAGCGCCCACTAACGTGATCAGGTCGGCACGATGAGTACGGAGGAATCGGTGGCAGAGGCGCAGCGGCGGGTCGGCCTGGTTCTGGCGCGGGCCTCACGGGTCCTCGGCGAGGAGCCGTTCTACCACGAATTCATCGAAGGGCTGGAGCGGGTGCTCACCCCGACCGGCGTGTCGGTGCTGGTCAAGGTGGTCACCGACCGGCAGGCCGAGAACGAGTCGTACGAACGGTGGGCCGAGCACCAGCGCGTCAGCGGCGTCATCCTGGTCGATCTGGCACCCGACGACGACCGGGTCGAACTGGTGAAACGGCTCGAACTGCCCGCCGTCGTGCTCGGCGCCCCGTCGACCGCGTTCGGGCTGCCGACGGTGTGGACCGACGACACCGACTACGCCCGGGAGGCGATCCGGTTCCTGGCCGATCGCGGGCACCGGGTGATCGGCCAGCTCAGCGGCCCGCTGTCGTTCGTCCACACGCAGCTGCGCCGCGACGGTGCGCGAACCGAGGCGGAGCAACTCGGCGTCACGCTGGTTCAGGCCGAGGGCGATTATTCGTACGAGTCGGGACGCGCCGGGGCCACCGAACTTCTCACCCGCCGGCCGACCGCGATCGTCTGCGACAACGACGTGATGGCGCTGGCCGTGCTCGACACACTGCGCGAGAACGACCTGGCCGTACCGGGCGACGTCTCGGTGGTGGCCTGGGACGACTCGGGGTTGTGCCAGCTCGCCGTCCCGGCCCTGTCGGCGATCAGCCACGACGTCGTGCGGATCGGGGAGATCGCCGCGAAGGCGATGCTCGACGCGATGGCCGGCGAACCGCCCGCTGTCTACCAGGCGCCGCCGGCCCACATCGTGGCCCGGGAGAGCACCAGCTGAAATCCGCCGGCACGCCGGTTGCCGCGTCCGCCCGCCGTGCCACCACCCACCGTGCCCGCCACCCGCCGCGCGCGCCGCCCGCCCGGCGTGTACCCGTACCAGCGGGTCTTTTTCTTAGATTATTAATCTAATGTTGACACGGTAGCAACGGCTGCCGCATGCTGGGCCGCATCGAAGAACCCCGTAGGTCCCCAACGGAGGTGAATGGTGCGAATCCCCCGTCCCGCCATCGCTCTGGCCAGCACACTCGTGCTGTTCGGCGCCGGCATCGTCTACACGGCCTCGACCGCCAACGCGTTCACGGCCACCTCGAAGTCGACGGTCATCAACTACCTGCGATCGATCACCGGCACGTCGATCGTCTCCGGGCAGCACAACAAGGAACCGGCGACCGCGCCGGGCGCGTACACCCAGCAGGTCAATGCGGTGACCGGGCAGTGGCCGGGCCTGTGGGGCGGCGAGATGATGTTCCGCTCCACCGACCAGGCCAACCGCCAGCGCGTCATCGACCAGGCCAAACAGGAGTGGGCCAACGGGTCGCTGGTGGCGCTCACCTGGCACGCCTGCTCGCCCACCGTCGGCGCCACCTGTGAGTTCGAGGGCGGCGTCAAGACCCGGATCACCGACGCCCAGTTCCAGCAGGTCGTCACCGGCGGCACCGCGCTGAACACCACGTGGCGCAGCCGGATGGCCGCGGTCGTGCCGTACCTGCGGCAGCTGCGGGACGCCGGAGTGCCGGTGCTGTGGCGGCCGTTCCACGAGATGAACGAGACGTGGAACTGGTGGGGCGGGCGGCCCGGCGCGAACGGCGGCGCCAAGATCTACCAGCAGATGAAGGACTACTTCGACAGTCAGGGCCTGACCAACCTGATCTGGGTGTGGAATGTCCAGGACAACCCGAACGCGAACTGGTCCCAGTACTACCCGGGCTCGAACTACGTCGACGTGGTGTCGCTTGACGTCTGGTACAAGAACCACCCGTCGTCCGGTGACTACTCGCAGATGCAGTCGATCGCGGCCGGCAAGCCGATCGCAATCGCCGAGATGGGCAAGGTGCCTAACGCGTCGCTGCTCACCTCGCAGCCGCGGTGGGCGTACTTCATGGTCTGGTCCGAGCAGTTGCGCGGTAACAACACCAACGCCGAGATCCAGGCGGCCTACTTCCATCCCCGGGTCCTGAACCAGGGCGAAGTCCGGTTCTGATCACGCTGACGCCCGTCCGGGGTGCCTCCCCGGGCGGGCACACCACATGCTGGGAGAACGTTCTGTCCACCGATAACCGGAAGTCCACCAACGACGGGACGTCCACCAACGACCGGGGGTCCACCGATTGGCTGTCCCGGGAGACCGGGCACCTGCTCGACTTCGGCCTCTGCTTCCCGCACCCTCTCGGCGGCGCCGCCTGGCTGACCGGCGACGGAACGCCCGATCTCGACCGCCCGATCTACACCTGGATCACCGCCCGGATGGCGCACGTCTACAGCCTCGGCGAACTGCTCGGCGTACCAGGATCCGGAGCCCTCGCCGACACGGCCCTGGCGGGGCTGACCGGAATCCTCCACGACCGGGACAACGGCGGCTGGCACCCGAGCATCGCCCCCGACGGCCGGCCCGCCGACGGGAAGTCCTGCTACGACCACGCGTTCGTGGTCCTCGCCGCCGCCTCCGCCACGCTCGCGCGACGACCCGGCGCGCAGGCCCTGCTCACCGAGGCCGCCGATACGCTCGTACACCGCTTCTGGGAACCGGACCACGGCATGTTCGCCGACGAGTGGGACACCGGCTGGCAGCGACTCGACGGGTACCGGGGACTCAACGCCAACATGCACGCGGTCGAGGCCATGCTCGCCGCGTTCGACGCCACCGGGCGGCAGGAGTACCTGCAGCGTGCGCTGGCCGTCACCGGACGTACCGCCGACCTGGCACAGCGACATGGCCGGCGACTGCCGGAACACTTCGACGAGCACTGGAACCCGCGCCTCGAACACCACCTCGACCGGCCGCACGATCCGTTCAAGCCGTACGGCGCCACGGTCGGCCACGCTCTGGAATGGTCACGGCTCATCCTCCACCTCGAGGCGGCCCTGGCCGGTTCGGCACCGGACTGGATGCTTCCCGCCGCGACAGCGCTCTTCGCGCAGGCGGTGCGGGACGGCTGGGCGGCCGACGGCAGGCCCGTTTTCGTCTACACCACCGATTGGGACGGCAAGCCGGTCGTACGCCAGCGCATGCACTGGGTCGTCGCGGAGGCCGTCGCGGCAGCGGGCGCCCTGCACACCCGTACCGGCGACGAACAGTACGCGTCCTGGCTGCGCACCTGGTGCTCGCACGTGCGCGAGCACTTCGTGGACCTCCGGCACGGATCGTGGTGGCACGAGCTGGACCCCGGTAACCGGCCAGCCGCGTCGACCTGGGCGGGCAAGCCCGACCTGTACCACGCCGTGCAGGCCACACTGATCCCCCGCGCCCCGCTGACGGCCGGTCTCGCGGCCGCGTGTGCCTTGATGGGAGCCGCACAGTGAGACCGTTCCTCATCATCGGCGAGTCCATCCTGGACGTCATCGAGGGCTCCGGGACACGCCGCGCACTGCCCGGTGGCAGTCCCGCGAACGTCGCCGCCGGCCTGGGCCGCCTGGGCCACGACGTCGGCCTGTGGACCCATCTCGGTGCCGATCCGGCCGGTGATCTGTTGCGCGACCACCTCACCGCATCCGGTGTGCGCCTGCTCGCGCCGATCACCGGCGTGACCTCGCAGGCACGTGCCGAGATCCAGCCCGACGGCTCCGCACGGTACGCCTTCGCCGTCGAGTGGCCCCGCTGGCCGGACGGTCCGGCGGCCACCGAGACCGCAATCCACCTGCACACCGGCTCGATCGCCGCGCTTCTGGAGCCGGGTGCCGGCGACGTGGGGAAGCTGCTCAGCGAACGCCGCGCCATCACGACGATCAGCTACGACCCCAACATCCGGCCGGCGCTGGCCGGCGAGCCGGACGCCTGCCGTGCCCGGGTCGAAGCCCTCGTCGCGGTCAGTGACGTCGTGAAGGCCAGCGACGAGGACCTGGAGTGGCTCTACCCGGGTATTCCGGCACTCGACGTGGCCCGGCGCTGGCAGGCGTCCGGACCGGCGCTGGTGGGCGTGACCCTCGGCGCGCACGGCGCGTTCGCCGTGACCGGCAACGCCCACGTGGTGGTCCCGCCGGTCAAAGTCACCGTCGCCGACACCGTGGGTGCCGGCGACTCGTTCATGTCCGGCCTGCTCGACGCGCTGCGGGAGCGGCACCTGCTCGGCGCCGGGGCCCGCCCGCGACTGCGTGCCGTCACCGCCGGCGACCTCGGCCGGGTCCTGTCGCACGCGGCCCTCGTCGCCGCGATCACCGTCTCCCGTGCCGGGGCGGCACCGCCCACCCGAGAGGAACTACCGGTATGAAACGGCTCATGGTCTGCGCCGTCACCGCACTGTCGGCGGCCGTACCGGCCGCACCGGCCGCTCAGGCGTCGGCCACCTGCGGTCAGCCTCCTGGCCGGCACACCGTTCCGGTCACCTTTCAGGGCCGGCAGTATCCGGTGGACGTCCACGTCCCGGCCGGGGTCCGGCCCGGCACACGCCTGCCGGCGGTCCTCAACCTGCACGGAACTCAGAGCACCGGCGCCGGCCAACTCGAATACAGCAACATGAGGCCGGCTGACCATCTGGTGCTGGCGCCCACCGGAGTGATCCCCGCCGGCAGCGGCTACGGCTGGAACGTCCCCGGTGCCGGCACCCCACCCGCCGGTGCTCGCGACGACGTGGCCTTCCTCGAGCAGGTCATCGCCACGGCTGTCACCTCGCTGTGTGCGGACCCGGCTACTCCGGCGGCGGCCGCATGATCTCGGCGTTCGCGTGTGCCCGCCCGGAGAGGATCGCGGCGATCGCCCCGGTCGCCGGACTCCGGGCCGGCCGCCCGGCCCCCCGGAACCCCGGAGAGCCGGACCCGTCATCGTGTACGCCCGGACGTCCCGTTCCGGTGCTCGCCTTCCACGGCGAGCAGGACGGGACGAACCCGTTCGCCGGTGGCGGCTCCGTCTACTGGGGATACTCGGTACCCGCGGCTCAGCGACGATGGGCGCGGATCAACGGGTGCGCGCCCGAGCCGCGTACCACCGCGGTCACCGCACAGGTCTCGAAGATCTCGTACCGCTCGTGCCGCCGTGGCGCGGAGGTGACGCTGTACCGGATCGCCGACGGTGGCCACACCTGGCCCGGCACCCCGATCGACAACGGCAACGGCACGGTCAGCCACGACATCGACGCGAACCGGGTGATGTGGCGCTTCTTCCGGCGCCATCACCTCTGACCCGCCGGGGCACGGCCCGCATTGACAGCCGATGTTTTGATCATGCGAGCCGACACACCCCGGGAGCAGACGATCTTTTTCTTCGCAGGCGAACGCGCCGGCCTCAGGAAGCCGCGATCCGCACTGGCCGGATTCCGGGCCCTGCTGGCCGGTGGCGCCCTGCTCACAGCGCTGACCGTGGTGCTCCGGCCGGCCCTGGACGTACGCGGCTGCTCGAACTACGGCGGCAACGGCAACGGCACCGCGTTCCACGACCAGATCTGGGACCTCAACTACCCGCTGCTGCTGCTCGTCTGGATGTCGTCGGTCGTCGTGGAACAGCTGCACCCGGCCACCTGGAACGGCCGCCGGGCGGGGCCGATCATCGCGCGGGCTCTGCTCGCCGTCATGATCGCAGTGATCGTCTCGTGCGGCGCGGCCTTCAAGCTGCTCCTGCTCTGCCGCTAGATTCGGTGCCGGCCCGTCACGTACGGCATGATCGGCGGATGGGCACCGGGGAGGGCATGCGGCGGTTTCTGGGCGACGGCTGGTCGATCGAGCTGCCCGCGACCTGGACGCCGGAGCGAACCACGGACGGTGTCTGCGTGTGGCGCGCGCCCGGCCGCACCGGGCGAGTCTCGCCGGGAGATCTGTGGAGGTGCGCCGACGGCGCGGGCACCGGCGATCCGGGCTGGGCCTTCGACGCCTGGCGTTCGGTGGCTCGATCCGCCGTCGGCGACCAGCCGGATCAGGGGCGTTCGTAGACGACGCGGTGGGACGAGCCGGAGGCTTCGTCCCGGACAGGAGGCTGCCGCCACCGGATCGAGCCCGCGGCGGCAGCCTGTCGATCAGCGGGTGGGCGGGTAGGCCCTCACCTCGTCGACGGTCAGGCGGCCCGCGCCACCACCGAGATAGAGCGACAACTGGGTCACCTTCTGGAGGTCGAGATCCCCGCCCGGGGCCCACGGCGGCGGGGCGAACGCGGTGAACGGCACCCGGATCACGCCCGACGGGGTCGCCGCGGGAAGGGTGTGTTCCCAGTAGACGCCGTCGGCCACGAACTGGACGGTGATCGTCGCCTGCGTGGCGGACCGGTCCAGCCGCAGTTCGATGCCGTCCTGGCCCCACAGATCGATCGGTGCGGCGAAGGTCCGGCTCACCCCGGCGTAACCGGACGATCCGGCTGTCACGTCCAGGGCCATGGCTTTCCCGCTGCCGGACGGTGACGGCACCAATGTGGAGGTGACCGGGTCGCCACCGGTGTTACGGACGTACGCGGCGGTCAGGGCGGCATCGTCGGTGTAGCCCTCGAAGTCGTCGATCGTCACCGGCGCCGTCGGGACGGCCCTGGTGGTGAAGGCGGCTACGGGAGTGCTCGTGCTGCCCGCCGCGTTGGTGGCCCGTACGTTCCAGTACCAGGTCGTCGCCGGGCCGAGTCCCCGTGGCGGCTCGTACGAGCTGTCCGGGAGACCGGTCACGCTGATCTCCGGGTCGGTCAGGTCCGCGTTGCGTGAGACGGTCAAGGTGTAGTAGCCGGCTCCCTCGGCGGGCTTCCAGGAGAAGGAGTCCGGGCCGATGACCTCGGTGGCTCCGGCGGCCGGGCCCACCACCTCGAAGGCGGCGGGCGCAGCAGTGACCGGCGCGGGGTCGGCCGGCCACAGGGTGGCCCGGGTCAGGCCGGCCCGTCCGCCGCCGGTCCAGGCGAGCCGCACGTGGTCGGCGTCCGGCAGTGTCGCGGTCACCGTGTACCGGCCGTTGCCGGCCCGGTCGACCGAGGCCTGGACGGTACGCCAGGTGTTGCCGTCCCCGGACACCTCGACCGCGAGCCCGGCGCGCCGGCCCATCGCCGTCGAACGATGGTCCGTCTCCGGCCGGTCGGATGCCAGGACGTCGAACGTGACGCGCCGGGTCGCCGCCCGGTGCCAGCTGATCCAGGCGGGGCCGGCACCGGCCGGGTGAGCGGTGGTGTCGCCGGCGCCGGGGCGCAACTCGAGTCCGGCGTGCCCGTCGGCCAGGTCGAATGTCTCGAGCGGGTCGACGAGGACCGTGTCGCGCCGCGCGGCGTACACCGGATCCGAAGCCTTTCCGGCCCTGTCGCCCTTGAAGGGGGTGACCCGGTACCAGATGTCACCCGGAGCGGTCAGGTCGGTCCACGGGGTGTCGTTGTCGGTCAGCAGGCCGCGGTGTGCGGGGCGCCACGGGCCGCGTTCCGAGCGGGACCGCTCGACCAGGTAGGCGTCGGCGGCCGCCGCGCCCCGCCACTGCACGACGTTGAGGCCGCCGCGCTTGCCGATCCCGGTGATGAGCGGGGTGCCGACGGGCTCACGGGCGGCCGGCGCGCCGAGGGCCTTCGCGTAGTCGATCTGCGCCCGGTTCGCGGCGGCCATCCGCTCGTCGTCGCCGGGAAGGTGGAAGGTGAAGCCGTCGTCGTGCTGCACGAATCCGTGACGGTCATGGTGGCCGAACAGCGACCACGACAGCATGCCGGTGACGTTCGGGTCGGCCACCAGTGGGGTGAGGAGTTCGCTGCTCGCCGCCGTGGAGGCGTACTCGCCGGCGATGTAGACCTTGCCGGCGGCCGCAACGGTGGCGGCGTCCGACCGTACCTTCGCGGCGGTCGGCGGGTAGTAGTGCACGTCGACGATGTCGATGTCCGGGGCCGACAGCGTGTCCGGGTCGATGTCGAAACGCCGGCCCGCGGCGATCAGCTGGCGCGGCGCGAGGGCGGAGAGGACAGCCGCGTTCGTGTTGATCCACTGGGGGGTCATGCCCTCGAGTTCGTTGCCGAGTTCCCAGGCCATGATGGTCGGGTCGTCGACGAGGCGTTTGCCGGTGAGCGGGTTGACGTGGTGCATGACGTGCTCGGCGTACGCCTGGTAGTCGGCGATGACCCGGGGGTCGGTGTAGAAGGCTTCGCTGGGCAGGCCGTACGGCTCGGTGAAGTCGGCGTGCCCGCCGTGGTAGTAGGCCCAGTTGTCGGTGAGCGGCAGGATGAGCCGGATCCCGGCCCTTCCGGCGTGGGCGACGGCGTAGTCGATGGTGCGGAACGCCTCGTCGTTGAATCCGGCCTCCTTCGACGGAAGCAGCGTCTTCGGGTGGCCGGTGGAGGCGAGCATGTGCGAGCGGACGACGGTCATGCCCATCGCCTTGGCCGTGTCGAGGGCGTCCCGGATACGGAAGTACGTGGGGTAGTCGACGCCGCCGACGTTCTCGTCGAGGCCGAGCCAGTAGAGGTTGGTGCCGGCGAAGCGGAACGGCTTCTTCCCGATCTTGAGCTGGGTGCCGTCCCGGGTGACGAACCGGCGGTGCGCGTGGGCGCCGGCCGGGACGGGGACGGCTGCTGAGGTGGCTATGACGGTCATGGCGATGATGGCGGTTCTACGTCTCATGAAATCCCCGAGAGGGCTGAGGCCAGGTCGGTGACGACCCAGGGGTCCTTGACGGCGGCGGGGTCGAGGTCGATCGGGGCGCGTACGTGCAGGACCGCCGACTCGCCGGGCAGCAGGGTGACGAAGCCCCGGTCGACGACGGCGTCCGGGTGGATGCGGTCGGGCTGCAGCAGGACGTCGCGGGCCAGGCCGGTGGCGTGCAGGCGGACGTCCAGCCCACCGGGGACGGCGTCGGCAGTCACCGTCAGGCCGGCGTCCGGGACGGGATCGCCGATGAAGTGGAACGCGCGTACGTCACCGAGCGTGGCCACGACGAAGGCGGCGTCCCGGTCGTCGACCGGCGTCAGGGTGACGGATCGGGCCGCGACGGTCACCGGCGTGATGGTCGTGGACAGGACGGCGCCGTCGGCGTCGCGGTGCTGGACGCGCAGCTCGCCGCTCCACGCCGACGCGTGGTCGTTGAGTACCGCGACGACCAGGCCGCCGTTGCGCGGCT
Organism: Actinoplanes sp. NPDC023801; assembly: GCF_040639655.1. Lineage (NCBI taxonomy): Bacteria > Bacillati > Actinomycetota > Actinomycetes > Micromonosporales > Micromonosporaceae > Actinoplanes > Actinoplanes sp. NPDC023801. Next base: position 20,892 of record NZ_JBFAAI010000034.1, read on the forward strand.
GGATGGTCAGGCCGCGGTCCGCGTAGACCGTGCGCAACGCGAAGTACAGCGGCTTGAACCGGCCGGCGCCGTCGATCGCCGCCCACGAGGTGACCGGCCACAGGTCGTTGAGCTGCCACACGATCGTGCCGGCGGTGTGCGGCCAGTACGAACGCCAGTGCTCGATGCCGGTACGCACGGCACGAACCTGGTTGAGCTGGGTCAGATAGTGCCAGGCCTCGGTGGAGGCGGGTGCCGGGAAGTGCGGCTCCAGGCCGCGGGCGAGTTTGCCGTTGCCGTCCTCGGCCTTCTGGTGGTGCAGTACGCCCGGCGAGTCCGGAAGCAGCGGCTCGTCGGAGACGGCGTCGCGCAGCGTGGTCCAGGCCGGTGGCGCCTGCCAGCCGAACTCGGCGACGAACCGGGGTGCCGTGTCGCGGTAGCGCAGGTAGTCCTCGCGGTTCCACACCTCCCAGGAGTGCATGGTCTGGTGGTCCGGCGAGTTCGGCTCGTGCTCCCACGATCCCGACCAGGGACTGCCGGCCTGGTAGGGGCGGGTCGGGTCGAGTTCGGCGACGATCCCCGGCAGGACGTCGAGGTAGTAACCCTCGCCCCAGCTCAGGTCACCGCCGGGCTGTTCGTTCCAGCCCGACGCCTCGTACAACCAGAGGTTCTCGTTGTTGCCGTTCCAGGTGATCAGGCTGGGGTGCGGGGACAGGCGGGTCACGTTGTCGCGGGCCTCGGCGATCACCTCCGAGCGGATCGGCTCCTCCTCCGGGTAGCAGGCGCAGGCGAACAGGAAGTCCTGCCAGACCAGCAGGCCGAGTTCGTCGCACAGCTCGTAGAAGGCGCGGTCCTCGTAGATGCCGCCGCCCCACACCCGGATCAGGTTGACGCCGGCGTCGGCGGCCTGACGAAGCCGCAACTCGTAGCGTTCGCGGGTCATCCGGGACGGGAAGATGTCGTCGGGGATCCAGTTGACGCCCTTGACCAGGACGGGCTCACCGTTGACGTGGACGACGAACCGGGTGCCGGCCTCGTCCGGGCTGCGGTCGATGTGCACGGTGCGGAACCCGGTCAGCCGTTGCCAGCGGTCGAGTTCGGTGCCGTCGTCATCGGTCAGCACGACCGTCAGGGTGTGGAGCGCCGGCTTGCCGTAGCCGATCGGGTTCCACGGTGTCACTCCGGGCACGCCGATCTCGGCGCGGACGCCGGTCTCCCCCGCCGGAATGTCCAGGGCGGCGATCTCACGGCCGTCGAGCAGCACCGTCGCGCGCAGGGCACGATCACGCGTTCGCTCGACGCCGGCGGTCAGATCCAGCTTTCCGGCTTTTCCGTCGTACGTGCAGAGTGGACGCACCGTGGCGAGGCGGGCGGTGCTCCAGCCCTCGAGACGGACCGGGCGCCAGATTCCGGCCGTGACCAGGGTCGGCCCCCAGTCCCAGCCGAAGCTGGCGGCCATCTTGCGGATGAACTGGAACGGCTCCGGGTAGGCGTTGGGGCGCTGCCCGAGCAGGTCCCGCACCCGCTCGGCCTCCGTGTAGGCCGACGTGAGGTGCACGTCGAGGCGGCCCGACTCCCCGGTGACGTCGAAGCGGTAGGTGCGGTGCATGTTGCGGGTGGAACCGACCACCGCGCCGTCCAGTTCGACGCGAGCGACCGTGTCCAGGCCCTCGAAGACCAGGTCGACGCGGTCGCAGTCCGGCCCGTCCCAGGTGATGTCCCGCGAGTACGTCCAGTCCTGCCGGCCGACCCAGGCCACCGCGTGCTCGTTGTCGTCGAGGAACGGGTCCGGGATCCGAGATCCGGCGAGCAGGTCGGTGTGCACGCATCCGGGCACGGACGCCGGGAGGTCGACGCCGGTGCCGCGCAGGTTCCACGTACCGCCGAGGTCTTGGGTGTGGATCATTTTGTTGCTCCCGCGGTGATGCCGTTGTAGATGAAGCGCTGCAGCAACAGGAAGATCACCACGGTGGGGATGATGACGATCATGGTGCAGGCGGCGATCGTCTCCCACTGCGCCCCGTAGGGACCTTTGAACTTGAACAGGGCGGTGGAGATGACGTTGAGATCGGGTGATCGCAGGTAGAGGAACGGGATGTAGAACTCGTTGTAGACGGCGATGCCCTTGATGATCACGACGGTGGCGATGGCCGGCTTCATCAGCGGCAGGATGACCCGGCGATAGATGGTGAACCGGGACGCGCCGTCGATCATCGCGGCCTGGTCGAGACTCGGCGGGATCGACTGCATGAACTGGATGAAGATGTAGATCGAGATGATGTCGGTCCCCATGAACAGCACGATCGCCGACCACGGTGTGTTGACCAGGCCCATCGACTTGACGATCTGATAGGTCGCGACCTGGGTGGTAACCCCGGGAACCAGGGCCGCGACCAGGAACAGGCCGAGAATCAAGCGCTTGAACGGGAAGACGAAACGGCTGATCGCGTACGCCGCGAGCGTCCCGACCGCGACGGTGCCGGCCAGCGACACCACCAGGATGAGCGTGGTGTTCAGGAAACCGCGGAACATGTCGCCGGCGATCCAGGCGGTGACGAAGTTGTCGAAGTTGAACCAGTTCTCCGGCGGGGTCAGCGATCCGGTCCTGCTGTACTCCTCGCGCGTCTTGAACGAGGCGAACAGCAGCACCACCAGAGGCAGCAGGACGATGACCGAGGTCAGTACGAGCGAGGCGTACTTGGCGGCACGGGCCACACGACTCATGACAGGTTCACCTCTTCGTCGGGCAGCAGGCGGCGCTGGACCCAGGTGATGAGCAGGACGAGCAGCAGCAGGACGACCGCCATCGCCGAGGCCAGGCCGACCTGCCGGAACTGGAAGGCCGTCTCGTAGGCCTGGATGACGAAGGTGCGGGTGCCGTTCGCGCCGCTCGTCATGATGAACGGGATCTCGAAGACCGAGAGGCTGCCGGAGATCGCCAGGATGAAGGAGAGGCTGATGATCCGCCGGATGCCGGGCGCGATGATGTGCCGGAACTGGTGCCACCGGTTCGCGCCGTCGATCTCGGCGGCCTCGTAGATCTCGCCCGGGATGGACTGGATCGCGCCGAGGAACAGCACGAAGTTGAGCCCGGTGAACCGCCACACCGACGTGCCGGCGAGCGAGAGGTTGGCGATGTCCGGGTCTCCGAGCCAGAGCCTGGTGTGTTCCCCCAGCCCGACCAGCCGCAGCACCGTGTCGAGCGTGCCGTCCGGCTGGAAGAGATAGAGGAAGACGAAACCGACCGCGACCCCGTTCAGCAGGTACGGGAAGAACAGGATCCCCTTGAACAGATTGCGGAAGCGGGTCTGGAACGACAGCACGACCGCGAAGTACAGGGCGATGGCGATCTGCGCGAACGACGCCGCGAAGTAGTAGAGGCTGATCAAGAAGACCCGCCAGTACCGTTCGTCGGTGAAGACCCGCACGTAGTTGTCGAACCCGACCGGGTCCATCGTGACGTCCAGGCCGTCCCACTTGTGGAAGCTGTAGAACAGCATGTTGCCGACCGGCACGTACGTGAAGGTGATCAGCAGGAGGAGCGCGGGTGCGACGTACAGCCAGGGGGTGTAGCGGAATTTCGGCCGGTGCCGGTGCCGGCGCCGGCCCGCCGTGACGGCGGGCCGGGCCTCGACGAGTTGACTCGTCACTTCATCACCGTGGACTGGGCGGCGCTCCAGCGCTTGTTGAGCTCGGCGAAGTACGACTCCTTGTCACCCTTGGCCGCGCCGCGGGCGATGTCGACGAGCTTCTGCCGGTAGATCGGTCCGGCCAGATCGATCTCGGACTCCTTGATGATCTGGTCCTCCTTGCCGCTGTTGGCCGCCGCGGCCGGCAGTTCCAGCAGCTCGACGCCGGTGGCGGTGAAGTCCTCGAGAGCCTTGGGCAGCGGCTGGCCGACGGCGGTGGGGATCGCCTGCTGGTCGGCGGCGAACCCGGACTCGGTGACGAACCACTCCAGCCAGGCCTTGGCGGTGGCCTTGTTCGCCGAGTTCTTGCTGACCGCGCCCTTGTAGTCGCCTTCGATCCGGGCGTGGAACTTCCCACCGGTCTGGTGCGGGAACGGCCAGAACGCGATGTCGTCGGGGTTCGATCCGGCGGCGGTGGCGGCGTCGCGCATCTGCGGGACGGCCCACGAGCCGAGCAGCATGCTGGCGACCTTGCCGGTGCCGAGCATCGGCTTGGAACCCTCCCAGTTGGTGGTCAGCGGGTCCTTCTCGCTGAGCCCCTGCTTCACGATGTCGAAGAGCAGGCCGTCGGTGATGTGCTGGAGCTTGCCGGGCTGCCACGGCTGCGCGTCGGCCGGGAAGTTCTCGTTGACCTTCGGGTCGTTGAGGATCGCGCGCTGGCTGTTGAAGAAGCTCAGCGGCCAGCCGTCCTTGTAGTTGGTGTAGAACGGGGTGGCGCCGGTGGCGGCGACCGCCTTGAGCGCGGCCAGGAACTCCTCCGGCGTCTTCGGCGGCGCGGTGACGCCGGCCTGCGCGAACACCCGCTTGTTGACCACGAAGCCGTTGGCGACGCCGCCCAGCGACAATCCGTAGACCTTGCCGTCGTACGCCTTCTCGTCGATGAACCGGTACTTGCCCTTGAGCTCGTCGACCGTGCCGAGCGGCTCGAAGAACTGTCCGAGCTGGTCGACCGCGACGGTGTTGGGGATCAGCAGCACGTCGCCGTAGTCACCGCCGCTGAGCTGGGTGGTGACGTCCTGCTCGTAGTTGGTCACGCCCTCGAAGGTGACCTTCGTACCGGGGTACTTGACCTCGAACTTCTTGGCGTACTCGGGGAGTTTCGTGGTGACCAGGTCGGTCCGGTTGGTCAGAACCGTGATCTCGCCCTTGACGTCGCCGGAGAAGTCACCGGCCGCGGAGTCGTCGCCGCCCGCACCACCGGTGCAGCCGGCCAGCAGGGCCAGTGCCGTGAGCGCACCGATACCGATGAATCGCCTTCTATTGGTCATCGCTTTACCTGTCCTGGGTCAATTCGATGTCGGCGGATGCGTCACCGCCTCGTTGAGGGCCCAGCATGGTGGCGGCGTTACGAGCCTGTCAAGCTTAGATTACTAATTTATTTTCCTCCGTTGCAGGTTAAAGTGGGTGCGCCCGCTAGGCTCAGGGCCCGTCGCACCAGGCCCCTCGCTTTCCGCACGGAGTGGAGACACATCACCGTCATGGCACGTCGAGAAACACCCGCGGCAGGGCCGGGCAGCCGTGCCCTGATCGTCGATGTGGTCCGCTCCGCGGTGACCATCAGCCGCGGCGAACTGGCCGACCTGACCGGGCTCACCCAGCCGTCCATCTCCAACATCGTGCGGGACCTGATCGCCGAGGGGATCATCCACGAGATCGGCTCCACCGGCGCCGGCCAGGGCCGGCCGCGCAAGCTCATCGCGATCAACCCGGCAAACCGGTTCGGCGTCGGCTTCCACATGGGACCGGACACACTGACCTGCGTCGCCATCGACCTGACCGGCGGCGTCGTCGGACGCGAGGTGGTCCCCCGCCCGCCGGACGGGACCTGGACACCGGACCGCCTCGCCGGGCGGTTCCACGACTTCACCGAATGCCTCGACCTGCCGGCCAGCCGCATCGAGGGACTGGCCGTCGTGGCACCGGCCTCGGTACCGGTCGAAGCCGGGCTGCGCGCCGAACTGGCCGACCGCATCGGCGTGCCGGTCCTGATCGAGAACGACGCGGCCGCGGCGGCCCTCGGCGAGTTCTGGAGCCGCCGGGTGTCCCGCGAACAGGCCTTCGGCTGTGTCTACCTGTCCACCGAGGTCGGTGCCGGGTTCGTCTTCGGGGGCGCGCTGTTCCGGGGCGCCGGCTCCGGAGCCGGCGACCTCGGGCACGTGTCGATCCACTACGACGGCCGGCCCTGCCCGTGCGGCAGCCTCGGATGCGTCGAGCAGTACGCGTCCACGACGGCAAGCGTGAAAGCCGCCCGCGAAGACCCGGAACTGCGGGCCCGGCTCCCGCTGGACCTCAGCACGTCGAGTGCGTACGACGCCATCGCCCGTGCCGCCGTCAACGGTGACCCGGCCGCCTGGACCGTGCTCGACCAGGCCGCCGAATATCTCGGCATGGCCGCCACCTCGATGGCCAACCTGCTCGACCTCGGCCGGCTCGTGCTGACCGGGCCGGGCGTCGCACTCGCCGGCTCGATCTACGCCCGGAGGCTGCGCACCCACCTGGCCCGCACCGCGCACTCCCGCCAGCGCCACACCCTGACGGTCGAACTGTCCGCCCAGCCGCGCGACGCGGCCGGCATCGGCGCCGCCGTCCTCGTCGTGCAGGCCGCCGTCGCACCCGGACACGGAGGAGACCGATGACCACCGAACCCCAGCGGGTCGGCCTCGTGATGGCCCGCTCGTCCGAGGTGATCGGCGAGGAGCCGTTCTATCACGAGTTCATCGAGGGGCTGGAACGCGTCCTCACCCCGGCCGGCTTCTCGCTGCTGGTCAAGATGGTCGGCGACCGGGCCGCCGAGAACGCCGTCTACGAGACGTGGTCGGCCCGGCGGCAGGTGCGCGGCGTCATCCTCGTCGATCTGGTCCCCGACGACGACCGGGTGCCGCTGGTCCGCCGGCTCGGGTTGCCGGCCGTCGTCCTCGGCGACCCGTCGACCGCCGACGGCCTTCCGACTGTGTGGACCGACGACGCCGGGTTCGCCCGTGAAGCGGTCGGTTTCCTCGCCGGACGCGGGCACACCGTCCTCGGCCATGTGAGCGGGCCGCTCGGCTTCGCACACACCCAGCTGCGTCGCGGCGGCGTCGAGGCCGAGGTCGGCGACCGCGGCCTGACCCTGCTCACCGCCGAGGGCGACTACTCCCAGGAGTCCGGGCGCACGGCCACCGCCCGGCTGCTCGGCAGCCGTCCCGCCCGGCCCACCGCCATCGTCTACGACAACGACGTCATGGCCCTCGGCGGCCTGGAGACCATCCGGGCGTACGGGTTACGCGTACCCGCCGATCTGTCCGTCGTCGCTTGGGACGACTCCGCCCAGTGCCAGCTGGCTGTTCCGGCGCTGTCGGCGATGAGCCACGACGTCGCCCGGATGGGCGAACTCGCCGCCGAAGCGGTCCTGGACACCTTCCTGGACCCCTCGGCCCGTACCGTCTACGAGGCGCCGAAGGCCCACATCGTCGAACGCGACAGCACCCGCTGAACCCTCTCGCGGCTCCTGCCGAGCTGCCGACCGCCCGCCTGCGCGGCACCGGCCCCCACAACCGCCGGCCGTATCCCACGCACGTTCTGACCCGCGAATTCCGTATCCCCGATACGGCCGGCGGGCCACGGCGACCGCCGGCCGCACCCACGCAGGCCATCCGTGCCGCATTACCGGCCGGCCGTAAGGCCGGCGGGCTAGAGGTCAGCGGCAGCGGCGGCCCGGCAGACCGATGATCAGGGCCAGGCCGACCGTGAGGTGCATGCCCAGCAGGCCCAGGCGGCTGCCGGTGCCGATGCCGGCCAGCGGTCCCGCCAGGGACAGCAGCAGCACGATCGAGGCGACGATCCGGAAGGTACGGGCCGGGCGGCGGACCGTACGCTCCAGAATCGCGAGCAGGCCCCACGCCGCGGCACCGGCGAGGATCGCGGTGATCGCGACGGCGACCGGCCCGACCCGCGTGACGGTGCCACCCTGGTCGACGGTAAGCGCGATCCCGCCCCAGCGGTCGACCGTCCACAGGAGGAGGGATCCGGCCGCACCCGCGGCGACGGTGACGGCACGACCGGCCCGGCGGCCGGTGGTGGCGCGGTCGGCGGTGTGGTTCTGGCCGGTGCAAGCGATGTTCGTCATGCCGTCAGGGTGGCGGCCGGACAGGGCCGGCCACATCGGGCCGATGACGGGCGACCACCGACTTTGGATGGTGCCGGCCACCGCACGCCGGTCGATACCCTCGGCGGGTGAACGGCCACTCCCCCGGCTACCGCCGTCGCGGTGCCGTCATCGTCATGGTCGCGGCCGGGCTGCTGAGCACGGCGACGATCGTCGGGCGCTGGAGCAACACGCCGGCCGGTCCGCTGCTCGCCCTCGACATCATCGCCGGTGTGCTGGCCTGGCTGCTGACGCCGCTGATGCTGTGGCGGCCGGTCGCCGCCACCGCGGTTCTCACCGTGCTGGCCGCGCTGTCTCCCGCGGTGACGCCGCCGGCGACCATGGGCGCGCTGGAGGTGGCCCGGCGACGGCCCCGGGCGGTCGCGGTGTCGGTGTCGGTGGCCGGCGTGGTGGCGCATGCGGTGCAGGGCGCGTGGCGATCGAACGGCGACATGTCGTACGGCTGGTGGCTGGCCCTGGTCGTGATCGCCTACGGTGCGCTGCTCGGCTGGGGAGCATGGGCGCAGGCCCGGGAGGCGCTGGTCCGTTCGCTCGAGGAACGGGCCCGCCGGGCCGAGGCCGAACAGGGCCGCCGGGTGGCCGAGGCACGTATGTCGGAACGCCGCCGGATCGCCGGGGAGATGCACGACGTGCTCGCACACCGGCTGTCGCTGCTGGCCACGTTCGCGGGCGCGATGGAGTTCCGGCCGGACGCCCCTCCCGAGCAGCTGTCGAAGGCGGCGGGGGTCGTACGCAGCGGGGTGCACCAGGCACTGGAGGAACTGCGGGAGGTGATCTCGCTGCTGCGCGACGACGATCCGGACGGTGAGGGCATGCACCCGCAGCCCGTGCTCGCCGACGTTCCGCGACTGGTCGGCGAGTCCCGCGACGCCGGTGCGGAGGTGCTACTGCACGATGCGGTCGACGAACCGCAGCAGGCGCCTCCGGCGGTCGCGCGTACGGCGTACCGGGTGATCCAGGAAGCTCTGACGAACGCCCGCAAGCACGCCGCCGGCCAGCCGGTACGGGTGACGCTGAGCGGCGGCCCCGGAACGGGCCTCGAGATCGAGGTACGCAATCCGCTGTCCGCCCCCGGCACACTGCCGTCCGGCGGCGCCGGCCTGGCCGGGCTGACCGAGCGGGTCAGCCTGTCCGGCGGCAGACTCGACCATCAGCAGTCCGGGGGCGAGTTCCGGCTGCACGCATCGATACCATGGCCGGCGTGACCAGGCCGGTGCGGGTGCTCGTCGTGGACGACGACGCCCTCGTCCGCGCCGGACTGACCATGATGCTCGACGGTGCTCCCGGTATCGCGGTCGTCGGTGAGGCCGCCGACGGCGACCAGGTGCCGGCCGCCGCCGACGCACACTCACCGGACGTGGTGCTGATGGACGTGCGGATGCCACGCGTCGACGGGATAACCGCCACCCGGCGCCTGCGGGCCCGGCCGCGGCCACCCGAGGTGATCATGCTGACCACCTTCGACACCGACGAGAACATCCTGCACGCGCTACGGGCCGGGGCCAGCGGTTTCCTGCTCAAGGACACCCCACCGGCCAGGATCGCCGAGGCGGTGCGACTGGCCGCGGCCGGCGAGCCGATCCTGTCGCCACGCGTCGCCCGGCGGCTGATGGACCGGGTGACGGTGCAGGCCGGGGCATACGAGCGGGCCCGATCGGCGCTGGCCACGCTCAGCCCCCGCGAACGTGACGTGGCCGTGACGATCGGGCAGGGCCTGGGCAACGCCGAGATCGGCGCGGAACTCGACATGACCCTGGCGACGGTGAAGAGCCACGTGTCGCACATCCTGACCAAGCTGGCCCTCGACAACCGCACCCAGATCGCCCTGCTGGCACACGACGCCGGCCTGGCCTGATCCCCGCCACCCGATCGGTGGTCGTTTTCCGGCAGACGCTCGTGCAGTGTGGACGGCGTGGCCGCACGCATCTTCATCTCGCACACCGGCAGTGACAGCTCATGGGCCGCGTGGGCCCGGTGGCACCTCGAGAACGAGGGCCATCCGACCGAGCTCGACAGCGTCGACTGGGGCGCCGGCACCAACTTCATCGAGTCCATGGACAAGGCGCTCGACAAGGACAATCCACTGCTGGTTCTGCTCTCGCGGGCCTACCTCGACCGCACCAGGTTCACCACCGACGAGTGGACCGCCCGCTTCGCCCAGCGACGGCGGGATCCCTCGGCGAAGATGATCGCGATACGGCTGGAGGACGTCGACCTATCCGGCGGGATCTGGGCGCCGATCATCACGTACGACCTCTTCGGCATGGACCCGGATGCCGCAGCGAAGGTCCTGCTGAAGGCGGTGCTCATGGTGCTGGACCCGGACGCTGCGAGAAGGCTGTCACCCACACCGCCCGCCTTCCCCGGCGGCCCTCCGCAGGGCCGCCCCTGACAGCTGCGACCCGTTCCGCGATCAGCTTGGAACCGCACAAGATCTGCGGAGGGGCCGGTGGTCGCTTCCGACAGCGGTTCGTGCAGTGTGGACGGCGTGTCCGAGCGCATCTTCATCTCCCACACCGGTAAAGATCGTGCTTGGGCGGAGTGGGCGCGCTGGCATCTCGAGAAAGCCGGCTACCCGGCCGAACTCGACAGTGTCGACTGGGCTCCGGGAACCAACTTCATGGAGGCCATGAACAGGGCCCTGCGCCGGGACAAGCCGCTGCTGGTGCTGCTGTCGTCGGCCTACCTGGACCCGGACAAGCCCACCACCGACCAGTGGACCACCCGGCTCGCCCAACGACGCGCGGACCCGGACGCCAAGCTGATCCCCTTGCGTGTGGAGAACGTCGACCTGCACGACGGGCTGTGGGCGCCCATCGTCGTGCCGGACGTCTTCGACCTTGATCCAGATCGGGCGGCGGCACTGTTGCTCAGAGCGGTGCGGCAGGTCGTCGACCCGGCATCGGCCGGGAATCAGTCCACGGTGCCGCCTGCCTATCCGAGCCGGGTGGCCGTGGCTGCCTCGGTCGACGGCCCGCGACCGCCGGGGTCGCTGCCGCCGGTGTGGAACCTGGCCCGCCGCAACCTGGGATTCACCGGCCGGGACGGCATGCTGAACCAGCTTCACGATGCTCTGCAGGGCGGGAGCCGGGTCTCGGTGCAGGCCTTGGAAGGCATGGGCGGGGTCGGCAAGACCCAGCTGGCTCTGGAGTACGCGCACCGGTTCGCCGGTGAGTACGACCTGGTCTGGTGGATCCCGTCGGAACAGCCGGAACTGATCGGCGACCATCTCGCGGCACTCGCCCAGAAGCTGAAGCTGGCCCCGGCCGGTACCGCCACACCGGAAGCGGTCGAGGCATTGCGGGACCACCTGCGGCAGACCACCCGGTGGTTGCTGGTGTTCGACAACGCCGAGGACCGCGACGACCTGGCCCCGTGGCTGCCGGACGGTCCGGGCCACCTGCTGATCACCAGCCGTAACCCGAACTGGATCGGCATTGCGCACGCTGTCGATGTGGACGTGTTCACACGGGCCGAGTCCGTGGCGCTGTTTCGCTCCCACCTGCCGCACCTGAACGACATCGACGCGGGCCGGCTGGCCGATGCCCTCGGCGATCTTCCCCTGGCCGTCGGTCAGGCCGTGGAACTTCTCGCCGAGACCCGGACACCGATCCAGGACTACCTGGATGATCTCGCCGCTCATACGGCTGAGCTGATGAACGAAGGACGCCCACCGGCCGGATACCCGGTGTCGCTGGCCGCCACCGTCACTCTCACCGCCGACCGCCTCCGCACCGCCGACCCGGCGGCCGGGCACCTGCTCCACCTGTGTGCGCGGCTCGGACCCGAGCCGATCCCCACCGACCTGTTCACCGCCCGGCCGGACCTGCTCCCTGAGTCATTGGCGACGGTCACCCGCAAGCCGATGGCGTTCCGCCGGACCATGGCGCAACTCAGCCGGCACGGTCTGGCGCGGTTGACCGAGACCGGCCCCATCCTGCATCGCCTCGTTCAGGCAGTCCTGCGCGACAGCGACCCCGATGCGGGCACTCACCGAGACACCATCGAACGCCTGCTGGTCGCCGCCGCACCCGACGACGGCACAGATCCGCAGTGGTGGCCGCGCTGGAGCGTTCTGCTACCGCACATTCTCGCCGCCGACCCCGCCACCACCGTCAATCGCGGCCTGCGCTACACCACCGGCAACGCGGTCTGGCATCTGATAAATCGAGGCGACAATCGCACCGCCCTGCCCCTCGCACAGCACCTGTGCCACGCCTGGCGCAAGCGGCACGGTCCTGACGAAGACACCAGCCTCGCCATCGCCCACACACTCGCCGTCATCCATCGGCAACTCGGCCATCACCAACAGGCCTACGATCTCGACCGGGAGCTTCTGGACCGACGACGCCGGCGGCAGGGCGACGACCATTACAACACCTTTGCCTCGATCAACAACCTCGCTGCCGACCTTCGGGCCCTGGGGCAGCTCGAACAGGCGCGGAAGCTGGACGCGGAATGCTTGACCCACTGGCGCCGCCTGTTCGGCGACGACCATCCCCATGCCCTCGCATCGGCCAACAACCTCGCCATCGACCTGCGCCATCTGGGCAGATTCGAGGAGGCACGGCAACTGGACGAAGACACCCTCGCCCGCAAGCGGCGAGTACTCGGCGACGACCACCCCGACACGCTGATCTCGGCCAGCTGCCTCGCCATCGGCCTGCGTCACCTGGGCAGATTCGAGGAGGCACGGCAACTGGACGAAGACACCCTCGCCCGCAGGCGGCGAATACTCGGCGACGACCACCCCGAAACCCGGCGGTCGGCCCGGCATCTCGCCAGGGTTCTTGATGCCCTCAGCCGGCATGCGGAAGCTCGTGAACTCCGCACACAATTCTCGCTCGAGTGAAGAGGTGCCTACACCGCGCCGACGTGATCGGTAGCCGTCGCCTGATAGCCGGTGGGTGGCCCCTCGGAGGACCACACGACGGCCGTGATGATCCCAGCCGGGACCCGGGTGCCGGGGGCGTCGCCGCCGAACGTCTCCACCAGGACGGCGTCGAGGGTCTGGCGGGCGCCGTCGATCGAGCCGCGCAAGCTCGTCGACCGCAGCTCATGACCGAGACTGATCGCCGCGTCGCGGATGTGCCGGTCGGCGCTGGTGGATCCGGCGGTGAGGGCCGTGTCGACGCGGGCCCACAGCCGCCAGCGCTCCTGGTCGAGCAGAAGCCGGGCGGCCCGGTCCAGGCCCGAGCACGAGTAGTCGACGGCCGTCTCCTCGCCGAGCTCGGCGGCCCAGGCGAGTTCGTCGCGCGGCGGGAACAGTTGCGGGCTCTCGTGCAGCAGTACCGCGTACAGCATGGAAAGAATGGTTTCCCGGCCCTCGCCGGCGTAGAGGTTCGTGGCCCGCAGGGGTGGGAACCGCCGGACGAGGTGCGCGGCGCGGCCGAGCGGAAGATCCGCCGCCAAACGGGTGTCGCTCACCCGGGAGTGGAACGTGCGCTGTTCGCGCGCAGCGAACATCCAGGCACGGTGTTCGTCGACGAGCGGGCCGGTGGAGATCTGCCCGCGGCTCTCGAGCAGGCGCGCGGCCACGGAATACGCCACGCCGAGCTGGGCGGCGAGGGCTCTGATGGCCCGCTTGCGGGCACGGTCGGGTACGGATCGGCGGCTGCGGGTCACGGTCATCGGGCACCTCCCGGGCTCATCGTAGGCACAAACCGTTGTACGCTCGGGGGGCAGCCGCGCCTGCACGAGCGTAGCGAGGCCACCCACGCGGGCCGCGCGTCAACGCCAAGAGGCTCCGACTCAGCGCACGCGACTTCAGCCTGTCTTCTTCGGCGGAGTGCGTGGGGCTTCGCGTTGGAGACGTGAGTGTCGTGTTCGAACGATTCACCGACCGTGCCCGTCGTGTCGTCGTCCTGGCCCAGGAAGAGGCCCGGATGCTCGATCACCACCACATCGGTACGGAACATCTGCTGCTCGGCCTGATCCACGAGGGTGAGGGTGTGGCCGCGCGGGCTCTGGAGAGTCTCGGCGTCGCGCTCGACGCGGTCCGGCGGCAGATCGAGGAGATCATCGGTCCGGGGCAGCAGGCGCCGGGCGGGCACATCCCGTTCACGCCGCGGGCCAAGAAGGTGCTGGAGCTGTCGCTGCGGGAGGCGTTGCAGCTGGGGCACAACTACATCGGCACCGAGCACCTCCTGCTGGGCCTGATCCGGGAGGGCGAGGGTGTCGCCGCGCAGGTGCTGGTGAAGCTGGGTGCCGAACGTGACCGGGTGCGCCAGCAGGTGATCCAGCTGGTCGCCGGGAGCGCCGAGGCGCCGGCGCCGGCCGAGAGGACGGCCCCGGCACGGGAGACCGTTCTTGATCAGTACGGCGTCAACCTGACCCAGCAGGCGCGGGACGGCAAGCTGGATCCGGTGATCGGCCGGGACCGCGAGATCGAGCAGGTGCTGCAGGTGCTGTCGCGGCGCCGCAAGAACAATCCGGTGCTGATCGGCGAGCCCGGTGTCGGCAAGACCGCCGTGGTGGAGGGTCTGGCGCAGGCGATCGTGAAGGGTGCGGTGCCCGACTCGGTCCGCGGCAAGCAGGTGTACACGCTGGACCTGAGTTCGCTGGTGGCCGGGGCCCGCTATCGCGGGGACTTCGAGGAGCGCCTGAAGAAGGTACTCAAGGAGATCCATTCGCGGGCGGACGTGATCCTGTTCATCGACGAGATCCACACGCTGGTGGGGGCGGGTGCGGCCGAGGGTGCGATCGATGCGGCGTCGATCCTGAAGCCTCCGCTGGCCCGGGGGGAACTGCAGACGATCGGCGCGACGACGGTCGACGAGTACCGGAAGATCTTCACGAAGGACAAGCCGCTGAGCCGGCGGTTCCAGGAGATCCAGGTGGGCGAGCCGTCGCTGGCGCACACGATCGACATCCTGAAGGGACTGCGCGACTTCTACGAGGCCCATCATCGGGTCAGCATCACCGATGCGGCGCTGGTGGCGGCGGCGACGCTTGCCGACCGGTACGTGCCGGACCGGTTCCTGCCGGACAAGGCGATCGACCTGATCGACGAGGCCGGAGCACGGGTGCGGCTTCGCCGGATGACCGCGTCCCCGGAGCTGCGCGAGTTCGACGAGCGGATCGCGCAGGTGCGCCGGGACAAGGAGGCCGCGATCGACGCTCAGCACTTCGAGCGGGCGGCGCGGCTGCGGGACACCGAGAAGGAGCTTGCCGGGCAGCGGGCCCTGGTGGGTGAGCTCGACGTCGTGCTGGAGGTGGACGACGAGCAGATCGCCGAGGTGCTGGCTACCTGGACGGGTGTTCCGGTCTACAAGCTGACCGAGGAGGAGACGTCGCGGCTGCTGCGGATGGAGGAGGAGTTGCACCGGCGCGTCATCGGTCAGGACGATGCCGTTCAGGCCGTCTCGAAGGCGATCCGGCGTACCCGCGCGGGGTTGAAGGATCCGAAACGACCGGCGGGCTCGTTCATCTTCGCCGGGCCGTCCGGGGTCGGGAAGACCGAGTTGTGCCGGACGCTTGCGGAATACCTGTTCGGGTCGGAGGACGCGCTGATTCAACTCGACATGTCCGAGTTCCAGGATCGTCACACGGTGTCCCGGCTGGTGGGCGCGCCGCCCGGATACGTGGGTCATGACGAGGGCGGCCAGCTGACCGAGAAGGTGCGCCGCAAGCCGTTCAGTGTGGTGCTGTTCGACGAGATCGAAAAGGCGCATCCGGACGTGTTCAACACGTTGCTGCAGATCCTGGAGGACGGCCGGCTCACCGACGGGCAGGGCCGGGCCGTGGACTTCAAGAACACGGTCATCATTCTGACCTCCAACCTGGGCACGCGGGACGTCGCGAAGGCGGTCTCGATCGGCTTCCAGGTCTCCGAGGGCGGCGACTCGTCGTACGAGCGGATGAAGTTGAAGGTCAACGACGAGTTGAAGCAGCACTTCCGCCCGGAGTTCCTGAACCGCATCGACGACACCATCGTCTTCCATCAGCTGCGGGAGACGGAGATCCGCCAGATCGTCGACATCTTCACCGCCCGCATCGCCGATCAGCTGCGGCACAAGGACATGGGTCTCGAGCTGACCGGCGACGCGCGGGCACATCTGGCGGCCAAGGGCTTCGATCCGGTGCTGGGCGCCCGGCCGCTGCGCCGGACGATCCAGCGGGAACTGGAGGACACCCTGTCGGAGAAGATCCTGTTCAACGAGCTGCGACCCGGGCAGATCGTCGTGGTGGACTGCGCGGACGGCGGGCTGGTCTACCGGACCGCCGATCGCGAGGAGACGGTGTCCGCCGCCGGATAGGAGTCGCGGAGCGCGCGGGGCAGTGATGGTGGCCGATCGCCCCTATGCTGCCCCGGTGCGTTTCCTCTCCATACTCTCCACGATTGTCCGGGTTCTCGCGGTGCTGCTGGTGATCGCCGGACTCATCGCCTACACGCCGCTGGCCCACAAGTACGCCGACGACCACGTGTTCGTCGTGGAGAACAAGCAGACCATCACGGCCACCACCGGACCCGGTGAGGCACTGAGCCTCGGCGTGAAGATGCCCGACACGGTGAGCGGGCTGTGGGCGTCCCCGGACGGGCTCACCCTCCTGATCAACGACCAGCAGATCATTCTGATGGACCCGGTGCCGCAGACCTGGGGTGACAAGATCACCACGAATCTGCGGGACATCACCGAGGACGAGAACGCGACCGGCCGGTACTACCCGCCGGAGGTGAAGGCACGGACCGTCCTCGAGGGCCGGATCACCGGCACGGTCGTCTACCCGGTCGGTGGCCTGGTCGTCTTCCACGACGAGCGGACCGCCGTGGACGTACCGGTGAAGCTGACCGTGGTGCCCGACGCCGAACGGGGCCGCACCACCGGGGACCTGCTCGCCCTGCTGGTCCACGCCCTGTTCGGCCTCAGCGCCCTGCTGGTGCTGTTCGCACTGGGCAGCATCGTCGTGTCGCTGGCCCGGACGGGGCTGGCCGGGGCCGGCGGGGCGTTCTTCAGCGCCACCCTGATCGCGGGCGTGTTCGCCGGGATCCTGTGGGTCGCCGAGAAGGTGGCCACCCCGGACGTCAGCGACGTCGACGTGCTCGGCGGGCTGCCGGCCACCCCGCTTCAGGTCATCCTCGCGCTGGCCGCCGCGGTGTGGTTCACGCTGTTCAGCATCGCCCTCGGCCCTCAGCCGGCCGGACCGCCGCAGCCGGCCGGGCCACCTCAGCCGGCCGTCTCCTGATCGGCACCCGGCGTTCGGCGGGGCGATTCCGCCGCATGGCGCTCGATCGCCCCGCCTGTATCGTGCGGCGGTGGCTCGACTTCTGCTGATCCGGCACGGTCAGGCGTCCTTCGGCGCCGACGACTACGACGCGCTCTCCCCGCTCGGGCACGAGCAGGCCCGCACCCTGGGAAGGTCTTTCGCCGAACGCGGCATCCGGCCCGCGCTTGTGGTGCGCGGTGACATGCGCCGGCACGCGGAGACCGCCGAGGGCCTGCTCGACGGGCTCAAACTCGACGTCGGCGTGGTGACCGACGCGGGCTGGAACGAGTTCGATTTCCAGCACGTCGTGGAGATTCACCGGCCGGCCTTCCGCGACCGGTCGGCCATGGCAGCCGAGCTGGCGGCCTTCGCCCGGCCGGACCGTGCCTTCCAGGAGATCTTCGATGCGGCCACGTCGCGGTGGGCATCGGGTGACTTCGATCCGGAGTACGCCGAGTCGTTCACCGCCTTCCGCGATCGCGTCGCCGCCGCCCTCGACACGGTCCGCGAGCTGCTGCGCGAGCACCGGGACGTGGTGGTGGCGAGTTCCGGCGGTCCGATCGCGATGGCGGCGAGCCTGCTCACCACCGGGACGGCAGCGGGCTGGGCGGCGTTCAACCGGGTGTCGGTGAACACCGGCGTGACGAAGGTGATCTCCGGCAGTCGCGGGCTCTCGCTGTCGACGTTTAACGAGCACACGCATCTCGAGGGGGACGCGCGGCTTCTCACGTACCGCTGAAAGGCATTGCATCAAATTGGTTTGATGTAGTCTGCGGTCATGGGGACCGACGCACCACCCCCGTTCCTGACCGCCGCCGGGCATCCGATCCGGTGGCGGCTGCTGAGCGAGCTGGCCCGCAGCGACCTCGCGGTGCACGAGCTGACCGCGCTGCTCGGCCAGCCGCAGAACCTTGTCTCCTACCACCTCGGCAAACTCCGCAAGGCCGGGCTCGTCACGGCCCGGCGCAGCAGCGCCGACGGTCGCGACACCTACTACGCACTGCACCTCGACCGGTGCGCGGCCATGATCGCCGGCACCGGCGGCGCCCTCCACCCCGCACTCCGGTTGCGCACCCCCGCACCCCCTCCGGCAGCCCGCACACGTGTCCTCTTCCTGTGCACCGGCAACAGCGCCCGATCCCAGATGGCCGAGGCCATCCTGCGGCGCGAGGCAGGCGAGGCGGCCGAGGTCCGCAGCGCCGGCAGCAACCCCAAACCCGTTCATCCGTACGCCGTAGCGGCGCTCGCCTCCCGCGGCCTCGATCTGAGCACCGCCGAGCCGAAGCATCTCGACCGGTTCACCGGCCGGCGCTTCGACCACGTGATCACCCTCTGCGACCGGGTCAAAGAGGTGTGCCCCGAGTTCGGCGGGAACCGGCGGCCACTGCACTGGAGCATTCCCGACCCGTCCCGCGACCCGGCCGGACAGCCCGCGTTCGAGCGCCTGGCCGACGAGCTGACCGAGCGGATCGGCTTCTTCCTGCACACCCTTACCGAGGAGATGTCGTGACCGACAGCACCGTGCACGTCCGTTACCTGGTGGAGGACGTCCAAGCCTCGATCGATTTCTACACCGCCCACCTGGGCTTCGAGTCGATCACCACCTTCCTGCCCGCGTTCGCCGACGTCCGCCGCGGCAACCTGCGCCTGCTTCTGTCCGGCCCGGCCAGCTCGGCCGGCCGCGCCATGCCCGACGGCCGGGTCCCGCACGCCGGCGGCTGGAACCGTATCCACCTGCTCGTCGACGACATCGACGGCGAGGTGGGCCGGCTGCGCGCCGCCGGGATCCCGTTCCGCAGCGACATCGTGAGCGGTCCCGGCGGACGTCAGATCGTCCTCGACGACCCGTCCGGCAACCCGATCGAACTCTTCCAGCCGGCCGGTACCTGAGTGACCACCACAGTGCCACGGGCGAGCCTCGGCACGGTGCTCGCCCAGTGGGGCCGGATCGGCTGCATCGGATTCGGCGGGCCACCAGCCCACATCGCGCTGCTGCGCAAACTTTGCGTCGACGACCGGCGCTGGCTGGACGACCGGGAGTTCGAGGACGCGGTCGCCGCCTGCAATCTGCTGCCCGGCCCGTCGTCGACCCAGCTGGCCATCTACTGCGCGTGGCGCGTCCGCGGGCGGGCCGGTGCCCTGGCCGGTGGCGCCGCCTTCATCGTGCCCGGCCTGGTGGCCATCCTGGCCCTGGCCGCACTGTTCCTCGGAGACCCGCCGACCTGGGTGAGGGCTGCCGGAGCCGGCGCCGGAGCGGCCGTCGTCGCGATCGCGCTTCAGGCCGGCTGGAGCCTGATGCCACCCGGCTGGCTGCGGGCCCCGCAACAGAGCAGCCGCCTGCGATGGTCCACATATCTGCTGCTCGGCGCGGTAGCGGCCGCCACCGTGGGCCCCTGGCTGGTCCTCGTGCTGATCGCCTGCGGCGTGGCCGAGATCCTCTTCCAGCGTCCGCCCCTACCGACCCGGCGACCCACCGCCGCGTTGCCGGCCCTGGCGCTGGCCGGCGCCGGCACCGGAGTCCTGGCAGCCCTGTCGTGGACGGCGCTGAAGGTCGGCGCCCTCTCCTACGGCGGCGGCTTCGTGATCATCCCCCTGATGCAGGCCGACGCCGTCGAGCACCACCGCTGGATGACCGCCGCCGAGTTCCTCAACGCGGTCGCGCTCGGCCAGATCACGCCCGGGCCGGTCGTACACACGGTGGCCGTGGTCGGTTACGCCGCCGCCGGGCTCGCCGGCGGTCTGCTCGCTGCCGCCGTCGCGTTCAGCCCGTCGTTCGCGTTCATCCTGCTCGGCGCCGATCGTTTCGACCAGCTCCGCGGTAACCGCCGCGTCCGGGCGTTCCTCGACGGCGCCGGTCCGGCGGCCATCGGGGCGATCCTCGGCTCCGCCGTCCCGCTGACACTCGCCCTCACCGAGACCTGGCAGTACGCCGTCCTGGCCGGTGCCGCCGTTCTCACCCTGGTCCTGCGCCGGGGCCCGGTCCTGACCCTGGTCACCGCCGCGGCGGCCGGCGTCGCCCTGACCGTGGCCGGCGCCCCGCTCCCGCACTGACACCACCCGGGCACCCCGCCCAGCGGGCCGGCGCCTCCCCGGCCCGGGCGGAGCGGCGCTCGCCCGACGTCAGTGGCGGGCCAGGCGTAGCGGGAGCTGGGCGTACGAGGGAATCAGGACGTTGCGGCGGTAGCGGCGCTCCCGGATACGCCAGGCCCGGCCGGGAGCCAGCAGCATCTGCAGCAGGCCGGTGATCTCGGCCCGCGCCACCGGTGCACCCAGGCACAGGTGCCGGCCCGCACCGAACCACAGCTGCCGCTGGTCGGGCAGATAACCGCGGTCCAGGTCGAAGACACCGGCGGCGTTGTTGGCGGTCCAGGTCAGCATCAACACCCGCTCCCCCGCGAGCAGGCGCCGCCCTTCGACGGTGACGTCGGCCGCGACGGCCCGCCCGATCACCGGCGCCGGGGAGGTGACCCGCAGCCCCTCCCGGACGGCGTCGGGGAGCAGCGCCGGATCGGCGCGGAGCCGATGCTGCGCACCGGTGTCATGCAGAATCGCCACGGTACGGGCCATCGCGCTCGCCGCCGTCTCGGTCCCCGCAACCATGAGCAGGGTGGACAGCCCTTCGGCCTGACGCTTGTCGAGTCCCAGGTCCCGGCACCGGCCGAGCACCGTCTCGGGGGCCGCACTCCGCCACGCCTCCGCCACGTTGACGGTCAGCCGGGCGACGATGGCCTTGGCGCGGGCGATCGTCTCCGGCGCGAGATGGGTCGAGGCGGTGGTGCCCAGCGCCAGGGCGGCGAGCTCCTCGCCGACCGCGAAGATCTCCCGGTAGGCGTCGTCGCGGTCCGCCACCCGCAACTGCAGCAGGTCGGCCACGATCCGCCCGACCAGCACCCGTCCCAGATCGGCGATGTCGACGGCCCGCCCGGCGGTGAGCTCGGCGCCGGCCTGAGCCAGCCGGGGCCCGATCACCCGGTCGGTGAGCTGCCGGGCGTTGTCGTCGGTGAACAGGTCCCTGGTCCGGGAACGAAGCTGATGATGACCGGGCCCGTCGAAGATCTCGTTCACCCAGTCGCCGAGGACCTGCGCCCACAGGTGTCCGACACCGCCCTCGCCGAGCAGCGTGAAGTGCGCCGGATCGTTGAGGATCCGGCGCGCCACGACCGGGTCGGCGACCACCCAGCCGATCCGCGGCACCCGCCGCAGCCGCCCGGCGAGGCGGCCCGCGGTGAGCAGCACCGGCAGAGTCGGCTTGGCGGCGACGAGAACGCGGAACTCGTGACGGCGAGCGGTGTCGAGCATCCCGTAATCCTCACCTGCCCCCGGCACGCCCGAAGCGGATACCCCCGGGCTGGACGCTCGGGGCAACCATTTCTCAGTCCCGTACGCGCTCCTCGGTCTTGAAGGTGCGCAATCCCCGGCGGTGATAGTTGGGCAGGGCATGGGGATGATCCGCCGACGACGTGTGCAGCCAGATCCGTTCCACCCCCGGAGCCAGCTCCCAGGCCTTCCCGATCGTCAGCGTCAACGCGTAGCCGCCCAGACCCCGCCCGACGAACTCCGGCACCAGCCCGAAGGTCTCGATCTCCACCTGTTTGCCCGGATGGACGTCGTAGGCGACGAAGCCCGCCGGTTCACCCTCAAAGGCCAGCTGCCAGAACAGCCGATCCGGATGCCGCGATCCGAGGATCGTTTCAGCATCCCCGCCGAGATCTCCGTGCGCTCCTCTACTCGCCCAGCCCGTCCCGTCGTCGGGTGAGGTAGGCACGCTCGGCGGGGTTGCCGGCAAGATCGATGGCGCGGTCGTACGCCGAACGCGCCTCACCGCCACGGCCGAGCCGGCGCAGCAGATCGGCGCGGGCGGCGTGGAAGGCGTGGTAGCCGTCGAGGACGCCGTCGAGCCGGTCGATCTCAGTGAGCCCGGCGCCCGGGCCGTCGACCTCGGCGACCGCGACCGCCCGGTTGAGCCGCACGATCGGCGACGGGTCGAGCAGCATCAACCGGCTGTAGAGGGCGACGATCGTGGACCATTCCGTGACCCCCGAGGTGTGTACCGCATTGATCGCGGCCAGCAACTGGAAGCGCCCCGCGGACGCACCGGCCGAGACCGCGGCGATCCGTTCCCGGATCAGGGCGTGCCCCTCGGCGACGAGGTCGTGATCCCAGAGACCGCGATCCTGCTCGCCGAGGGTCACCAGCTCCCCGGTACGGGACACACGCGCGGGCCCGCGCGCCTCGATGAGCAGCATCAGGGCGAGCAGCCCGGCCACCTCCCCGTCGTCCGGGAGCAGAACGC
Source organism: Actinoplanes sp. NPDC023801 (assembly GCF_040639655.1). Classification (NCBI taxonomy): domain Bacteria; kingdom Bacillati; phylum Actinomycetota; class Actinomycetes; order Micromonosporales; family Micromonosporaceae; genus Actinoplanes; species Actinoplanes sp. NPDC023801. The sequence continues at coordinate 43,204 of NZ_JBFAAI010000034.1, forward strand.
GCAGGAGCCGGCCGAGCCGGATGGCCTGCCCGGTGAGGTCGGCACGGATCGGGTCGTCCCCGTCACCGGCGAGATAGCCCTCGTTGAAGATCAGACAGACGACCGCGAGCACCCCGGCGAGCCGCGCGCGGACGTCGTCGTCCGTGGGCGCCCGGTACGGCACGCCCGCCTCCCTGATCTTCGCCTTGGCGCGGGTGATCCGGCGCGCCATCGCGCTCTCGGGTACCAGGAAGGCACGGGCGATCTCGGCGACGGTGAGGCCACCGAGCAGACGCAGCGTGAGCGCCACCCGGGCCTCCATGCCGAGCACCGGATGGCAGCAGGTGAAGATCAGCCTCAGCCGGTCGTCCTCGACCGGCCCGGCCGGTCCGGCGGGGATGTCGTCGTTCACCAGCCGGGCCGCCCGCTGCCTGGCGTCGCGCTGCGACTCGCGCCGGAGCCGGTCGATCGCCTTGCGGGACGCGGTGGTGGCGAGCCAGCCACCGGGATTCGGCGGTACGCCCTCGCGCGGCCACCGTTCCGCAGCGGCCAGAAATGCCTCAGCCGTGGCATCCTCGGCGACGTCGAGGTCACCGAACCGGCGCGCGAGGCCGGCAACCACCGGTGCCCATTCCTTCCGGTGGGCATGGGTGATCGCCTGTTCAGCGGTGGAACCGGCCACTACCGGCCCCGGCCGGGCCCACGGAACCGGTGCACCTCGTGCGGCCATTCGAGCACGGTCGTGAGCCGGCCGGCCCAGTACCGCGCCGACGCGTCGTCGGGCACGTCCACGACGACGAAGCCGCCGAGGTGCTCCTTGGTCTCGGCGTACGGCCCGTCGGTGAAGACCGGCCCGTCCGCACCCGGCTCCACACCGCACACCGCGGTGGACCGGTCGAGCCCGCCGTTACCGAAGATCAGGACGCCTTCGGCAAGCATCTCGTCGATCAGCGGCCGCACCGCTTCCGCCTTTTGCTGGACCTGCTCCGGGCTGTGCTCGGGCACCCACTCGTCGTTGAAGGTGATCAGGTACTCGGTCATCGTCGTCCCCTCCTGTTACCAGCCGGCTGACACACACCACTTCTACGAACGGCCGCGCCCGGATCGGACAACCGCCGGCGGAAAATGTGTGCCCGGTCTGCTGGTACGCCGGCATCAACTGACCGCGCGGGCGCTCGCGCAGCAGGAAACGTTCGACAAGTGGCACGAGACCGGCGAGCAGCTCGCGGGCCGGCCGGCCGTCCCCGGCGCACGCCCAGACCGTCGACGCGAATCACGAGCTGGGCCCGGGCGGCCGTGTTGATCAGCCGGCGCAGGCCGCCTTCAGCTCGTCGATCGACTTGTTGAGGGCCGCCTCGCTGGGCTTCTTCTTCGGGTTCTTCTGCCACGCCTTGTCGAGGGCGGTCATCTCGTCGCCGACCTTGCCAGCCGCGTCCATGACCTTGGGTTCCGTCGCGTCGAGCGACTTCGCGTACAGGTCGGCGGCACCGGCCAGGTACTGAGCGCCGACGGCCACGTAGCCGACCGGACCGCCGATCTTCTCGGCCTCGGCGACCTTCTTGTCGTTGTCCTTGATGGCAGCGAACAGGGTGGTGCAGGCCTTCTTCGTCGCCGAGTCCAGACCGACGGGAGCCTGGCTCGTCGCGGCGGGAGCCGCAGCCGAGGTGGCGGCCGGAGCGGCGGGCGCGGCGGCCTCGGTGGGCTTCTTCTCAGCCGGGGTGCAGGCGCTGAGAGCAGCGACCGCGATGACCGACGAAACGACGATGGCGTAACGGTTGATATGCACTGTCAATCCTTACTTTTTGCCCCGTGGAGATCGAAATGTACCAGATCGTCGATCTCCCGTCCGACCCCCGTGGGCTCGGACACCCATAGGACGGAGCCGATACCCGCCACGGTTACACCGGGCGGTGCGCCAATACCTTGGCGAGTGCGGCGGCGATCGTACGCGACTCGTCCGCCGTGATGAGATCGGTGAAGTGCCGCTTGATCCCGTCCAGGTAGACCGGCGCCGCAGCCCGGAACCGCTCGACCCCGGCCGCGGTGAGCGTGGCGTAGGCGGACCGCCGGTCGTCGGGGTTGCTCTCCCTCGTGACGAGGCCCGCGTCGGCCAGCGCGTCGACGACCCGGCTGACCCGGGTGCGACTCACCACGGCCCGCTGGCCCAGTTCACCCATGCTCAGCCGCCGATCGGGCGCGGAGTTGAGCTCGAGCATGACGTCGTACCAGGTGAGGGGCAGGGCGCAGGCCGCCTGCAGCTCCCGGTCGAGGGCCGGCACGAGAGCCGCGTGCACGCGCAGCAGGGCCGCCCAGGCGGCCACATCGGTGTCGCTCATCACCGGAGCGTAGCGAATTCTTGTGCGTGCGCACGCACTGGAGTAGAAATGTGCGTGCGCACGCAAACTCAGTCCTGAACGAAGGGCATGCCATGAACCTCCTGCACGTCTCCGCCTCCCCGCGCGGCCCGCAGTCCGAGTCGCTGGCCGTCGCCGCGACGTTCCTCGACACCGTCCGGGAGGTGACCCCGGAGGCCGCGATCGAAGAGTGGGACCTGTGGGACGGGAGCCTGCCCGCGTTCGGGCCCGACGCGGTCACCGGAAAGATGACCGTCTTCGCCGGCGGGCAGCCCACCGGCGCCGCCGCCGTCGCCTGGGACGCCGCGACCACCACGTTCCGCCGCTTCGACGCCGCCGACACGTACCTGTTCACCGTGCCGATGTGGAACGCCGGAATCCCGTACGTCCTGAAGCAGTTCATCGACGTGATCAGCCAGCCGGGACTGATCTTCGGTTTCGACGCCGAGCGGGGCTACTCCGGCCTGCTGCGCGGCAAGCGCGCCGCGGTGATCTACACCAGTGCGGTGTACGGGCCCGGCCGCCCGCCCGCGTTCGGCGCCGACTTCCAGGCACCCTACTTCGAGGACTGGCTGCGCTGGGCCGGCATCACCGACGTCAGCACCGTGCACTTCCGGCCCAACCTGGCGACCGCGGACGCCGCCACCGCCCGGAAGACAGCCCACGACCAGGCCCGCGACCTTGCCAAGGTGCTGGCCGCGGATCCCGGCCATCGCGTCGCCGGGGTGTGAACAACACGATCGGGGAACCGCCAGGCTGATTGAGAAACCGCCGTCCGGGTAGTCTCTGCGACCTGGACGGCGCGTTCGCCGATGCGGTGCAGGCCGGTCACCCGGCCCTTAATCTGGAGATCATCCTGTTCACTGTTCGTCAGGCCGGTGACTCCGCGTGCTGGTGATCATCGGCATCGTGGCCATTGTGCTGCTGACCGCGGCGACCGGCTATTTCGTGGCCCAGGAGTTCGCCTACGTCGCCGTCGACCGGGAGCGTCTGCGGGTGCTCGCCGACGAGGGCGACGCGGCCGCGAAGCGCGCCCTCGGGATCACCCAGCGGCTGTCGTTCGTGCTGTCCGGTTCCCAGGTCGGCATCACCGTCACCGCTCTGCTCGCCGGTTACGTCGCCGAGCCGTACCTGGGCAGGGGCACGGCCCAGCTCCTCGGCGCGACCGGCCTGCCGGCGGCGGTGACCACCTCGATCTCGATGGTGTTCGCCCTGCTGTTCGCGACCGTGGTGCAGATGGTGCTGGGCGAGCTGGCACCGAAGAATCTGGCGATCGCGAAGCCGGAGGCGGTGGCAAGGGCGCTGTCCCGCTCGACGGTGATCTACCTGACCGTGATGGGCCCGGTGATCCGGGTGTTCGACGCGACGGCGACCCGGCTGCTGCGGGCGGTCGGCATCGAACCGGTCGAGGAGTTGCCGCAGGGCGCCACGTCGGAGGATCTGGACCGGATCATCGAGACCTCCAAGTCGCACGGCGTCCTGGACGCGCGGGCGGCCCGCCTGCTGGATCACGGGCTGGACTTCCGCACCCGGACGGCGGCCCAGGTGATGCGCCCGCGGGTGGATGTCACGTCGATCGGCGCGGGCGAGCCGGCGTCACGGGTGGTGGAGCTGCTGGACACCGGGCACTCCCGGTTCCCGGTGATCGGCGACGGGCTCGACGACGTGATCGGCGTCGTCTCGATCAACGACGTGGTGACCCTGGATCCGTCGAAACGGTCCGTCACCCCGGTTCGTGATCTGGCCACCGATCCGGTGGCGCTGCCGGAGTCGTGCACCCTCCCGCAGGTGCTGGACCGGCTGAAGGCAGCACACCGGCAGATGGCGGTGGTGGTCGACGAGTTCGGCAGTTTCGCCGGGGTCATCACTCTGGAGGACGTGGCCGAGGAGCTGGTCGGTGAGATCCGCGACGAGGACGACCTGCCGGAGCCGGTGATCGAGCGCGACGGTGACGGCTGGCTGGTGCCCGGCCGGGCCCGGGTCGACGAGGTGGCCGAGGCGACCGGGGTGCTGCTGCCCGAGGACGAGCTGTACGACACCCTGGCCGGCCTGATGATGGCGAGGCTGGGCCGGCTGCCGGCCGCGAAGGAGGGCATCGACCTCGAGCTTCCGCCCCTGCTGGACGACGACGGCGAGCCGCAGCCGCAGGGTGTGGCCAGGCTTACCGTGCTGACGGTCCGGCGGCGGGTGCCCGAGCGGATCGCCCTGATCGTGAAGGACGAGGCATGAGTACCGTTCCGGCTCTGCTGATCTCGCTGGCGCTGCTGGTGCTCAACGGCTTCTTCGTGGCCGCCGAGTTCGCGCTCGTCGCGGCGAAACGGCACCGCCTCGAGACGGCCGCACAGGAGGGCTCACGCGGCGCCCGGGTGGCGCTGGCCGGCACCCGGCGCCTGTCGCTGATGCTGGCCGGCGCGCAGCTCGGCATCACACTGTGCACCCTCGGGCTGGGCGCGCTGGCCAAGCCGACCGTGGCGCATCTGATGGAGCCGCTGTTCACCGCCGTGGGCGTGCCGGACGAGGTGGCGTACGGCGTCGCGTTCGTGCTCGCCGTGGCCCTGGTCGGCTTCCTGCACGTGGTGGTCGGCGAGATGGCCCCGAAGTCGTGGGCGATCAGCCATCCGGAGTCGTCGGCGCAGCTGCTGGCGATCCCGTTCGTCGGCTTCACCACGGTGCTGCGGCCGGTGCTGATGGCGCTGAACGGACTTGCCAACGCGTGCCTGCGCCTGGTGAAGGTGACCCCGCAGGACGAGCTGGCCCAGGTGCACAGCGCGGAGCAGCTGCGGATGCTGCTGAAGACCTCGAAGGAGCACGGCACCATCCCGGACGCCGAGCACGAGCTGCTGACCGCGATGCTCGCGGTGGAGTCCACGACGGTCCGCGAGGTGATGACCCCGACAGACCGGATCGTGTCGGTGCCGGTCACGGCGACGGCCCGCGAGGTGGAGCTGCGCAGCATCGAGTCGGGCCGGTCCCGGCTCGCGGTGATGTCGGACGGCCGCGGGATCGCCGGGATCGTTCATGTACGGGAGGCGGCCAAGGCGGTCGCCGCCGGGACCGCGGATCCGGCGGGATCGCTCATGTCGGCCCCGCTGCGGCTGCCGGCCGGCGCGAGCGGGCTGGATGCGATCGCGGCCATGCGGCACGCCCGCAACCAGGTGGCGCTGGTCACCGAGGACCGTCAGGTGATCGGTCTGGTCGCCCTGGAGGACCTGCTGGAGCAGGTGATCGGGCAGTTCGACGACGAGACCGACCCGGTGATCGACGCCGCCCGCCGGGCCGGCCGCAGGTCGCGGTCAGGCGCGTAACCACTCACCGTCCGGGGCGCGGACCTCGAATCCGTCGGTGAACCGGACGTCGGGGCATCCGTCGGCAACCGGGCTCCACCCGGCGGCCGGATCGTGGACGGAGTGTTGCCGGCAGTGTTTCTCGTCGACGTATCCCCAGGCCATCAGGACGGGACGGCCGCGGTACGAATAACGCCCGACGGACGCGATGCGGTCGCCGTCGGTCCGCCGGTAGAAGTCGGCCCGCAGACCGGGCACGACCGTACCCTCGAATTCCGCGTCGGGCATCGAGCGATGCGGGGCATATGTGGTCAAATCCGGAATAGACACGCTGATTGGTCGCGCTCAGGACCCGGCTGGTTCCCGGCCATCCTCTTTGAGGTGACTGCGGATCCGCGCCCGCAGCGCCCGCCGGGCCAGCGGCCCCAGGTCGTCGACCACCTCCACCAGCACGGCGAGCTGGTCGAGTGCCGCCAGCGCGCTGGCGGCACCCTCGGCGTCCACCCCTTCGTAGAGCTCCAGCCCGACGAACGCGGCCGCCACCGCGCGGGCCAGCCCCGGCAGGTCGGCGACCTCGGCCACCGGTGAGCCGCGCATGATCCGGGCCAGCGCCACCTCGATCTCGTCGATCCACAGCTGCAGTGAGGCGGCGACCGGCCCGGCGAGCCGGTCCCCGCTCTGTGCCGCGGCGAGCATCTGGGCCAGCACCGACACGTTGCCGGCGGCCAGCTCAGCGGCGTGCAACTCCCGCCCGATCTGCAGCAGCTCCCCCAGCGATCCGACCGCGGCGAACCGGCTCGCGTACAGATTCACGCGCTGGCGGGTCGCGTCCAGACAGGCGGTGCCGAGCAGCTCGTCGACCGAGCCGTAGTGGTAGAAGACGAGAGCCTGGTTCACCCCGGCGGCCGCGGCGATGGTCCGCGCCGACACCCCGGTGACACCGTGCTCCCGCAGCGCGGCGAGGGCTCCGTCGAGCAGGCGCTGCTTGGTGTCACTCATGACGCGACATTCTGCCGCAAGGCGGCATGCGGGGGTGCGATCAGGGCATCGGTCACCACCTGCGCCAGGCCGTTGAGACCCGGAAGGAGCAGGATCCATCCGAGGTACGCCCGGAGCAGTCCGGTGTGCTCCAGGCTCCGGGCTACCGCGCCCACCCCGTCGGCGCGGTAGCCGTCGGCGGCCTCGTACCGGGCCCGCCACAGCGTCCCCGGGTACTCGGCCGCGGGCCGGATCGCCAGGTCGACCGGGGATCGCGCGAGCAGATGGTCGCGTACCACCGAACAGGACCCGCAGTCGTCGTCGAGCCACAACCGCCCCGGCACCGGCCCGAGGTACGGCGTGCGGCGCGGCCACCAGTCACGTACCTCCCGCCGATGATCCCGCCAGGCGTCGCCGTACCGGCCGGCCAGGTCATGCCGCTCGTGCGGCCCCGCCACCGTGATCGAGAACGCGACCGCCGCCAGGGTCGCCGCCGCGAGCCCCGCGCTGCGGGTCGACACGGCCAGCAACAGCAGCAGGAGCACAGTGCTGACCTGCATGGGGTTCGCCAGATAGGCGTAGACGCCGGTGGTGACGAGCCGCCGGGGCGGGTCCCACGGGAACGGCGTGCCGCCACCACGGACCGCGAACTCACCGACCGCGGCAAGCGCCGGCACCGCGATCAGAAATCCGGCCTGCGCGAGCAGGAACAGCACCGGCACGGGCAGGGCCAGCAGCCGGTCCCAGCCGCCGTCGGTGAGCGTGAACGCCGCGGTCGGGACCAGCCACAGCAGCAGGCCGGTGAACAGGATCATCTGCAGCACCACCCGTAGCCGCAACCGGCGCCCACCGGCGGTCCAGCGGCCGAGCAGCTGAGCCGGCAGCGCCACCACGAGCAGGCCGAGAGCCTCGCCGTGCAGCCAGTGCGGGCCCAGCACGACCAGCGGCTCGAGTGCGGGCATGGCGACCACGTCGAGCCAGAGCAGCAGACCGAGCGCGGCTGGCAGCGGCAGGAACCGGCTCAACAGCACCGGGACCGGCCCCCACAGCGCGGCCCAGCCGAGCCACAGGTCGACCGGCATGCCCCGGTACGCGCCGTCGACCGGGGCGAACGCGTACCAGCCGGCAACCGTGGAGATCTCGTGCAGGGCGGCGATCCCGACCAGCGCCGCGGCGAAGGCCAGCCCCGCTCCGGCCCGGCCCCGGCGGGTGTGGTCGGCCCGGGCGGCCGCCAGGAGAGCGGCCACCGGGACGAGCAGGCACAGGTAACGGGCCAGGATCATCGGACGGCCAGCATGTCGAGCATGTGCCCGGCGCCGGCGTGCATGAGCCGGTCCTGCAGCGGGCCGAAGTACCAGGACGGGTCGAGGCCCCGGCGGTAGTCGATGCGCAGCGTGATCTCGGTGCCGCTGCCCGAGGGGCGCCAGCTCAAGGTGGCGTCGTTCATCCGTACCCATCGCCCGGTGATCGAAGTGTCCTCGACGACCGCGAAGGTGACCTCCTGCGGCCCGGCGGTGGTGACCTCGGTGAGGATCTGCCCGCCGGGGCCGTGCGAACTGCCGTGGTATCCGAACATCCAGCGGTCCCCCGGCTGGAGGCCGGCGCCGTGCACATGTGCCGGCACGGGGACACCGAGCAGGCGCAGCGGCAGCGAACGGGGGCCGGCGGGCTGCGGACCGGCCGTGAGCAACGCGGGCACCTCCGCGGGGTCGTTCCGCAGGATCCGGCTGACCTCGACGGACTGGTCGGGGTGCAGGCGCCACCCGGGCTGGACGCCTTCGACGCCGACGAGCAGCATCGGCAGCGGCAGGAGCACCGGGGCGATCTTCCACCTCCGCGCCAGGGTGACCAGCAGGGTGATGCCGTGCGCGACCCCGTAGACCAGCGGCGCGGCGAGGACCACGCAGATCGCGCCCTCGTGCAGTGCCACGGCCGACAGCAGCAGCCCGATGGTCGTCACCCGGAACACCCGGCCGTGGGTGCTCGCGCCGGGGGTGAGAGCCAGGGTGACCGCGAGCGCGGTGGGCAGCACGACGAACAGCAGGGCGCTGTCGGCGCGTCCGGCCCGCACCGTGAGCACGACGAAGACCACACCGAACACCGCGATCAGGCCGGCCAGCGCGGCATTGGCCTTACGGATCTTCCACATCTCGGCCTCCCCCACTATTGAGCGGTCGCTCAAACCTGACGATAGCCGAGAACGGAGCCGTTTTTGAGCATCCGCTCAAGTCAGTGGACGCGAATCCCGGGGCGACGGCAGACGCGGGCCGGAGGCCGAGTTCTAGAGTGGACGTCATGCGTGCCCGGGACGCAGCCCTCGCGGCCGCCGTGTTCGCGCTCGACGCCGCCGTGGCGACGATGAACACCGGCAGCGGAAATCGCCCGCTGATGCCGGCCGGCTGGCTCCTGCTCCTGCTCGCCTCGGCCGCGCTGCTGGTGCGGCGGCGGTTCCCGCTGACCGTCCTGGCCGTCACCGGTGCGGCCGCGGTGGCCTACTATCCGCTCGAGTTCCCGGACGCGCCGATCGTGCTGAACACGGCCATCGCCCTCTACACGGCCGGCCGGCATCGTGGCCCGGCATGGTCGGCCGGTGGCGGCACGATCCTGATCACCCTGTTCGCCGCGACCAGCCGGCAGCCCGTCCCGATCCTGCTGAGCCTGACACCGATCATGGCGCTGCCCGTGACCCTCGGCGAGTTCGCCCGGGTACGCGCCCGCCACCTGGCACACGCCGAGGAACGGGCCCGGCTGGCCGAGGAGACCCGGGAGAGCGAGGCACTGCGCCGGACCGCCGAGGAGCGGCTGCGCATCGCGCGGGAACTGCACGACGCGCTCGGCCATCAGCTGTCGCTGATCAGCGTGCAGGCCGGCGCCGCCCTGCACGCGGGCGAGCCGGAACCGGCGTTCGAGGCGCTGCGCGCCATCCGTACCGCGAGCAAGGAAGCCCTGGGAGAAATGCGGTCGGTGCTCGGCATGCTGCGCGATGCGGAACAGCCGGATCTGACCGCCCTGCCCGGACTGTTCGCACGCACCACGGCCGCCGGCCTGACGGTCCGCTCCACCGTCGACGCGCCCACGGAGCTCGCGCCTCCGGTGCAGCGGGCGGCCTACCGGATCGTGCAGGAGTCACTCACCAACGCGGTCCGGCACGCTCACGCGGCCAGCGCCGACGTGCACATCCAACAATGCGGCGACCGGCTCCGGGTGACCGTGGACAACCCGGGGCCACCGGTCCGGCCCGGATTCACCCCCGGCGGCGGGCTGCGCGGCATGACGGAACGGGCCACCGCTCTCGGCGGCACCGTCGAGGCCGGTCCGGCTCCCGGCGGCGGCTTCCGGGTGGCCGCCTGGCTACCGATCACGCCCCTCCCCCTTCGCGAGAACGGACCCCCATGATCTCCGTCGCCCTTGCCGACGATCAGACTCTGGTACGTGCGGGCTTCCGCTCGATCCTGTCCGGCGAACCGGACATGACCGTCGGTGGTGAGGCGGCCGACGGCGAGCAGGCGGTCCGCCTGGCCCGGCAGCTGCGCCCGGACGTGCTGCTCATGGACATCCGCATGCCGCTGGTCGACGGGCTCGCCGCGACCCGGGAGATCTGCTCCGACGAGACCCTCCAGGGCGTCCGGGTGATCATCCTGACCACGTTCGAGTCCGACGAGTACGTCTACGGCGCGATCCGGGCCGGTGCCAGTGGGTTCCTGCTCAAGGACATCGAACCGGACGAGCTGATTCACGCCGTACGGGTGGTGGCCCGCGGTGACGCCCTGCTCGCCCCGTCGGTGACCCGCCGTCTGATCGCCGAGATGGCCGCCCGCCTGAAGCCGCCGCCCGCTCCGGAGCTGGCCGCCCTCACCGCCCGCGAGCTGGAGATCCTCGACCTGATCGCGACCGGTCTGTCCAACGAGGAGATCGCCGGTCGCCTCACGATCAGCTACCCGACCGTCAAAACGCACGTCAGCCGGATCCTCACGAAGCTCAGCCTGCGTGACCGCGCGCAGCTGGTCGTCTGGGCGTACGAGTCGGGCCGCGCCCTGCCCGGCTGGCTCCCCTGACGGGGCACCGCCGGAGCCCGCCTGCCGCAGGACCTGCCCACGTACGGCCGGCGGGCCTGCGGTACATCCCGGGATGTACGGTCATGCGACCGGAATACATCCCGGGAACCATTTCCGGATGCGGGAAGCAACCGATTCCGGCGGCCTCCGGAAACTGTCACGATCGTATTCGTGAAACGCCGAAGTCTTCTTTCACTGACCGTTCTCGCCGTAGTCGCCGGCTGCTCGAGCAGCTCTGAGCAGCCGCGGAACCGCGACTTCACCCAGCGACTGCGCATTCCGCCGATTCTTGAGCCGACCATCGACATCGACGGCGCGAAACGATTCGCGCTGGAGCTGCGGAGCGGCCGGTCGGCATTTGTTCCGGGCCGGGAGACCGACACCTGGGGCATCAACGGCGCCTACCTGGGACCGGTGGTCCGGGCCACGCGCGGCGACCGGGTCCGGATGTCCGTCACCAACCGGCTGCCGGAGACGACGACCCTGCACTGGCACGGCATGCGGCTCCCGGCGCGGATGGACGGCGGCCCGCATCAGATGATCCCGCCGGGCACGACCTGGACCCCGGAGTGGACGATCGAGCAGCCCGCCGCCACGTCGTGGTTCCATCCGCACCTGCACGGGAGGACCGCCATGCACGTGTACCGCGGCCTGGCCGGACTGTTCCTGATCGACGACCCGGACGGCTCGGCGCTGCCCCACGAGTACGGTGTCGACGACGTGCCGCTGATCGTGCAGGACAAGGTGATCGGCGACGACGGCGAACTGACGACCGGCGGAGTGGACAACGGCACCTTCGGGCTGCTGGGCGACACGATTCTGATCAACGGCACCCGCGACCCGTTCTTCGAGGTGCGCACCGAACTGGTCCGGTTCCGGCTGCTCAACGCGTCGAATGCCCGGGTCTACCGGATCGGGTTCGCCGACGGCCGCACGTTCCGGGTGACCGGCGCGGATGCGGGGCCGCTGGACCGGCCGGTCACCGTCGACCGGGTGAAGATCAGTCCGGGTGAGCGGGTGGAGTTCGTGGCGCGTTTCTCCCCCGGCGAGACGGTCGTGCTGGACAGCCGCGGTGAGCCGGAGAAGTCCGCCAACGACATCGAGGAGGACGACTTCCCGCTGCTCAGGATCGTCGCCACGGCCGGCCTCAAACCCTCACCGGCGGTGCCGGCGTCGCTCGGCGGACCCGGCCCGGACACCGCGCCGCCCGGCGCGCGGATCCGGCGGTTCAGCCTGAGCGGATCGGAGATCAACGACAGGGACATGGACATGACCCGGATCGACGAGGTGGTTCCGGCCGGGGCGGTGGAGATCTGGGAGATCGACAACACGACGTACGCCCACAACTTCCACATCCACGAGGTGGCGTTCCGGATCCTGGAGATCAACGGCGTCGCGCCGCCGCCGTACCAGGCCGGCCCGAAGGACACCGTGTTCCTGCCGAAGAAGGCGAAGGCCCGGCTCCTGGTCCGGTTCGGCACGCACGTCGACCCGGTGACGCCGTACATGTACCACTGTCACATCCTGCGCCACGAGGACAAGGGCATGATGGGCCAGTTCGTGGTGGTCGAGCCCGGCACCGAGCACCTGGTCCCGCGCACCGTCCCGGCCGGGCACCACCACGACTAGAACCGGGGCGGTCCGTCGGCGGGCAGGCCGGCAGCGGCCAGCAGGGAGACCACGTACGGGCCGTCGTCCCAGGCGTCCGCCTCGATCAGCGCACGCACGGCGGCCATCTGAATGTCGGTGAGCAGGGGAAGCCTGGCGCCACGCTGCGGGAACGCGGCGTCGACGAGCGCGCCGATCAGCGTGGCACGGTCCTGGCCGGGCCGGGTCCGGCGCAGCCGGGTGACCAGCTGGTCGACCCGCTCGCCGGCCAGGGAGGGATCGAGCCGGGACAGCGTGAGCGCGGCCAGGGTGGCCATGTCGCCGTCCAGGTACGGCCAGTTCGGCACCGGGTCGGCGGCCTCCAGCAGACACTCGTAGAGCTGTTCGAGCACCGGGCGTGAGGGCCAGCCGGTCATCCGGGTCAACGCGATCGCCGACGCCCACCGCTCGGTCGGCACCGGACCGCCGCGCCGCAACTCCAGGGCCTGGGCCAGTCCCGTGTCGGCGGCGGTGCCACCGGCCAGGACCGCGGCCACCGCCGCGACCGCCGCCACCTCGGCGTGCTCGCCGGGCTCGTAGGCGACCACCCGGGCCAGCGCGGGCACGACCGTGTCACGTTCCTCCGGGAACCAGGCCAGCAGGTGCGCGGTGTGCAGCCGGACGGCCGGGTCGGTGGTGGCCAGTGCCGACAGGAAGGCCGGAACATAGGCGCGGACCGCGGCGTACGCCTCCGGATTCCACTGCTCGCCCGCGGTGCGGTCGGCGCCGTCGGGGTGCTCGACCAGCCAGTAGTCCTCCTCGCCGATCGCGATCATCCGCAGCAGCTGCGCGGCACCGAACCGGTCACCGGCCGCCGGGTCGACGAGCACGTCGATCAGGAACGGCACCGCCGCGACGCTTATCGGGGTGCGTTCGCCCTGGTGGGCGAGGGCGCGAGCGAGGAAGTTGTAGGCGCTGCGCCGCGGGAACTCGTCGTCCGACCAGAGGGCGTGCAGGGCGGCCGGCACGCCACTGGCGACGCGGGGGTCACGCGTCAGGGCCGTCCAGTCGACGCCGTCGACCACGTGCGTGCGCTCGGGCATACCACGAAATCTAGACGATCATCTGTCCCGGCACCGCCCGCCCCCGGTGGTCGCCGGGGTGGGCGGCAGCGTGTCCGGCCGTACCGGACAAGGTCAAAGAATCCTGGCGGCGACCGCCTCGCCCATCCGGATGGCGCCGTCGACGTGCTGGAAGCCGAGGCCGGCGATGTCGCTGCTGGCGAAGGAGAGCGGTCCGACGTCGGACCGCAGGTGAGGACCGTATCGGGTGAGCGAGCCGATGTCGAAACTGGTACCGAAGGCGCCGACGGTCCACTCGTCGGCCACCCACGGGCTCTCGTAGTAGTGCACCGGGTGCAGGGCCTGCTCGCCGTAGTAGGCGGCCAGGGACTCGAGGACTCTCTGCCGGCGGGCGCCGGCGTCGAGCGACAGCAGGCTGTCGGCCTTGACGTCGGAGACGAACCCGACGAGCGTGCCGCGGGTCTCGCCCTCGACGTCCTCGTTGGTGTTGTCGTAGGCCTCGTGGACCAGCGAGTACGGGCTGAACGCGGTCCCGGACAGGCCGAGGTCACGCCAGAACGGCGTCTCGTAGGTGATGTGCAGCTTGATCACGAGCCCGAACGAAATGTGCTGACGCATCTGGGCCTGCACCGGCGGCAGCGCGGGGATGTACTGCACCCGGCTGACAAGCGTCGGCGGCACGGCCATCACCACGTTGCGGCCGCGGTAGGAGCCCTGCCCGGTGAAGACGGTCGCCCCGTCCTCCGACCATTCGACCTTGGTGACCGCCTCGTCCAGGTGAACGGTGCCCTCCGGCAGCCTGGCCGCGAGCGCCAGCGGCACCCGCTGCAGACCGCCGACGACCCGCCGGTCCAGGATGAAGTCGGCGTCGACGAGGTGACTGAAACCGCCCGCGCTGGCCGCCATCAGCACCGCTGACAGCGCCGAGAACGAGTGCGCCGGCTTGGTCAGCATGGCCGGGCCGACGTACAGGCCGACGTTGTCGCGGGCTTCCGGGTCGTCGGTCTGCTCGGCCAGCCACGCGGCGAACGAGATCCGGTCCAGTTCGTCGGCGTCCGGATGGTTCCACGGTTCGAGCGGGTCCATCTGGGCGGCGAGCCGGTCCAGCTCCTTGGTGAGCCGCTCCACCTCGGCGGCGGTCCGGTCGGAGACCGGGAACTTCTCGCCCTCGAACGTACGGCGTACGCCGTCACGGCCGATGTAGATGGAGTCACCGGCCCGGTACCGGGAGTACATCTCCAGCTTCAGTTCGTCGATCAGCGCGAGCAGCGCGGTCTGGTCCGGGGAGACCCACTGGCCGCCGACCTCGAGGCGGACGCCCTCGATGTCCTCGGTGAGCAGCCGGCCGCCGACGCGGTCACGGGCCTCCAGGACGACGACCCTGCGGCCGGCGGCGTGCAAACGGTTCGCGACGGTCAGCCCGGTGACACCGGCACCGACCACCACGACGTCGAAGTCGGTCACGAACGTCCTCCAGGTATCGCTGGTTCCTGCTGGGTGATGCAGTGGATGCCACCACCGAGAGCGAAGATCGCCCGGGCGTCGACGCCGATCACCCGGCGGCCGGGATAGGCGGCGGCCAGGATGTCCAGCGCCGCGGCGTCCCGGGGATCGTCGAACGTGCAGGCGACGACACCGGCGTTGCACACTAGGTGATTCACGTACGAGTGATCAACTGGACCGTTCCGGTCCTCGATGCCCTCCGGAGCAGGCAGGTCGATGATGGTCCATTCCCCGGGCAGGGCTTCACGTAACACCGCGCCGAGGGCGTGGTCCGGATGCCTCGGATCGGGCTGGACGTGCAACAACACCGTTCCGGGGGCGGTCATGGTGGCCACGATGTCAACGTGTCCGCGGGTGCCGTACTCCTGGTAGTCACGGGCCAGGCCGCGCGGCAGCCACACCACCTCGCGGACGCCCAGGGTGCGGCGCAGCTCACCCTCGACCCGCTGTTTCGTCCAGCCCGGGTTGCGGCCGGGGTCGAGCTGCACCGTTTCGGTGACCAGCACCGTCCCGTGCCCGTCGACGTGGATGCCGCCGCCCTCGTTAACCATCTCCGAGCCGATGATCGTGGCGCCGGCCCATGCGGCGACCTGCCGGGCAACGCGCGCGTCCTTCTCCCATCGCGCCCAGCTCTGCCCGCCCCAGCCGTTGAACACCCAGTCGACGGCGCCGAGACCGTCCGGACCGACGACGAAGGTCGGGCCGATGTCGCGCATCCAGGCGTCGTCGAGCGGCGCCGGGAAGTACTCGACGGCACCGCCGAGCCACCTGCGCGCGTCCTTGATCGCCGCTGGGTCGACGACCATCCGCACCGGCTCGAACTCGGCGACGGCCAGCGCGACGGAGGCCCACGCCTCCCGGGCATCGTCACCGTCGGCGTAACCCGAGGACGGCCAGGCCATCCAGGTGCAGGTGTGCGGCTCGGTCTCGGCCGGCATCCGCCATGTCACGTCCGCGTTCACACCAGGCCGCCGTAGGTGTCGGGCCGGCGGGTGCGCAGGAAGGGGAACAGGGTCAGCCAGTCCTTGCGCTGGTCGAGGTCCAGGTCGGCGACGAGCACGGCCTCGGCGTCGCGAGGCGCTTCGACCAGGATCCGGCCGTACGGGTCGGCGATGAACGACGAGCCGTAGAAGGTGATCCGTCCCTCGTCGCCGGTGCGGTTGGGGACCACCATGAACAGGCCGTTGGCGATCGCGTGGCCGACGATGACCTGCCGCCACAGCGGCTGGGTGTCGAAGTGCGGGTGGTCGGGCTCGGAGCCGATCGCGGTGGGGTAGGCGAGGATGTCGGCGCCCTTGAGCGCGTAGGAGCGGGCCACCTCGGGGAACCACTCGTCCCAGCACGTCGGCAGCCCGACGCCGGCGTTCGGTGCGCCCAGCCGGTACACCGGGTAAGCGTCGTCCGCCGGGCCGGGCCGGAAGTACCTGTCCTCGACATAGCCTTCGGTGACCGGAATGTGGGTCTTGCGGGTGCGGCCGACGATGCCGGCCGGGGAGACGAGCACGGCCGTGTTGTAGCCGAGGCCGTCGCCGAGATCGACCTTCTCGTAGAGCGAGGCGTGCACGTGGATGCCGTGCCGGCGGGCGGCCTCCGCGGCGAGTGCCACGGTCGGCCCGGTCTCCAGGTCCTCGGCCGACTCGACCGGCTTGCCGGCCGGTTCCTCGAACGCCGGGTACCTCGACAGCGTCAGCTCGGGCAGGAACACCACCTCGGCACCAGCGCCGGCCGCCTGTGCGATGCCGTCGAGCAGCACCGCGCGCAGCTCGGCCGGGTCGGCGCGCCAGTGGTGCTGAACCAGGCCGACCGGCAGCGGCGGACGGGTCGGCTCGTCGACGCGAGCGGGCGAGTCGAACACCGCGGACCGGATCAGTTCCATGACCTACCTCAACTTAACGAATTACATTCGTTTTACTATGGTGGTCCTCCTCACCCGAGCGCAAGGGGTACGCCGATGGGTCGTCCGGTCACGCCCAAGCTGTCGGTCGACAAGATCGCAGCCGCCGCCCTGGCGCTGGTCGACCAGAAGGGGGAATTCACGCTGGCCGAGGTCGCGGCGGCACTGTCGGTACGCCCGTCGTCGATCTACAACCACCTCAGCGGCAAGACCGAGATCATCGAGGCGATGCGCGCCCTGATCTTCACCGGGGAACCGATGCCGCCTATGCCCGGCGACTGGACCGACGCCCTGCGGGTCCTGCTCCGGCGCTACCGGGACGCGTTCGCCCGCCACCCGCGGCTCATCCCGATGCTCACCGCGTACACCGTCTCCTCCCCCGACGTGGTGCACATGTACGACGACATCGCCACCGTCCTGCACGCGGCCGGCATCCCGACCGCGCGGCTGCTCGACGTGATCACGGTGCTGGACAGCTTCGTCATCGGCTCCGCCCTCGACATCGCCGCACCCGACCAGGTCTGGGACCCCACCCACGCCCGCACACCGATCCTGGTCGCCGCGATCGCCGCGGCCGGGCAGGGCCGTGCCCGCGCCGACCGGGCGTTCGAACTGGGGCTCGGCCTCATTCTCGGCGCCCTGCCCGGCCTGGCGACGTCCGATCAGGGGCGCGGATAGAGCAGGTACGGCTTGCGGCGCCGCTGGAAGCCGGCCAGCTCACCCCGCCAGACGCCGACCACCTCGTCCACAATCGCGCCGGCGTCGATCATGGTGCGCAACCGGGCCGAACCGGCGAGCTTGTCCACGAAGAAGGGCACCCGGCCGCCGTCGTCGCGCCAGGCGAAACCCGGATACCGCTTCGCCTCGATCAGCATGGCGACGGCCGTACGGATCGGATCGAAGACCTTGGGGTCGGTGACGCGGATCTCGGCGCCCACGCAGAGCTCGTCGACGAACTTCCCGATCCGCGGCTCGAAATAGGCCTCCCGCAGCTCGGTGCCGGGCAGGTCGTGCGCCGCCACCCGGTCCCGCCAGTGGTGATCCAGGCCCGGGGCGCCGGCCAGCTCGAACGGCCGGGTGGTGCCGCGACCCTCGGACAGCGACGCCACCCCTTCGAACAGGCAGGTGCCCGGGTACACGAGCGCGGTGTCGGGGGTGGGCATGTTCGGACTCGGCATCACCCACGGCACATCGGTGTCGGCCGCGAAGAGGCCGCCGTGCCAGCCCTGACAGGTGATCACCTCGAGACGTACGCCGGGAAGCCATTCACCTTGGTAGAAACGGGCCAGCTCACCGACGGTCAT
Organism: Actinoplanes sp. NPDC023801; assembly: GCF_040639655.1. NCBI lineage: Bacteria > Bacillati > Actinomycetota > Actinomycetes > Micromonosporales > Micromonosporaceae > Actinoplanes > Actinoplanes sp. NPDC023801. The sequence continues at coordinate 61,224 of NZ_JBFAAI010000034.1, forward strand.
GCCGTGGCGCAGCACGATCCCGCGCTTGCCGACGCCCGAGGCGAAGGCGGGATCCAGCATCGGCCCGGCAGCGGCGCCGCCGATCGGATTCGGACGGTCCAGCACGACATAGCGCAGTCCGAGGGCAGCGGCCGCGGCCATCGAGTCGTAGAGCGTCCAGATGTACGTGTAGAACCGCGCTCCCACGTCCTGGATGTCGAACACCACGGTCCGCACCCCGGCCTCGGTGAACATCTTCGCCCAGCCGTCGACGGTCGCCAGGTAGCCGTCGTACACGCGCAGGCCGGTGCGCCGGTCCGTACCCATGCCCTCACTGCCACCGGCCGGCGCCGAGCCGCGGAAACCGTGCTCGGGCCCGAAGATGCCGGCGATCGGTACGCCGGAGGCGTGCATCCGGTCCACGAGATGCCGGTACCGGCGGTCGACGGCGGTCAGGTTCGACACCACCCCGACCGGCTCCGCACGGATCGCCGCCCACTCCTCGGCGGCCAGCCGGTCCATGCCGGTCCGGACCGCTGTGACCGCTCCGGCCGCTCGCCGCTCCATGCCGGTCCGGACCGCTGTGACCGCTCCGGCCGACGCCCGTCGCGCCGAACCCGTGGCACCGCCCGCGAGCGCCCCACCAGCCACCATCAGTACATCTCGCCGCCGCATTGCACAAATAGTACAAGTCGCCCATCAGCAAAAGGCGGACACGCCGATCTTGTGAGTCTCCGGCGGCGAGAGGTCACGACATCCAGCGGGTCTAGGTCGCTTCCAGGTAGACCTCGACGTCGTACAGCAGGCGGACCGGCTCGCCGTTGGTGACGCCGACGAAGACCGGCTCACCGGCTGGGGTACGACCGTGCCGCCACACCGCCTCCCGCGCCGCGTCGGCAGAGTCACGGTCGCCACGCCCGGCGAGGTGCAGGTTCATGACTCGGCGGGCGGTCCGCCGATCACTGTCCAACTGGATGCGCATCACCGGCACGACGGCCTCCTTGAACGTCGGTAACCTGACTTACCAACGTTAACCTAAGATAGTCGCGTGACCTCGATCTGGCTACGCCCCGAACCCGATCGCCCCCGCCGATCTCCCCAGCTGACCCGTGGGCGCATCGTGGTGGCGGCCGTCGAACTGCTCGACGCCGACGGCATCGACGCGCTGACCATGCGCCGCCTCGCCCAGCGCCTCGACGTGACGTCGACCGCCCTCTACTGGCACGTCGACACCAAGGACGACGTTCTCGACCTGGCCGTCGACGAGATCTTCGGCGGGGTGCCGCTGCCGGTCGCCGGCTCCGACTGGGCCGCTGACGTGCGCACGCTGATCCACGGGTGGCGAAACGCGATGCTCGCCCACCCGTGGGCGCCGACCCTGATCGGCCGCCCGTGGATCGGGCCGAACGTGCTGACCCGCACCGAGTTCCTGCAGGGCGCCCTGGTCCGCGGCGGCCTGGACGGCGAGCGGCTGGCGGTGATCACCCGCCTGCTGGCGAACTTCGTGATCGGCTCGGCGGCCACCGAGACGGCCTGGCGCCGGACCGCCCCGGACCAGGGCACGGCCCGGCCGCCGATCGCCGCCGACACCTACCCCACCCTCGCGGGGTCAGGCCATCTCGACGAGTCCCGATGGCCTGACGACCTGCTGTTCGGCCGGGGCCTCGACGCGATCCTGGCGCTCGTCCCCGCTCATCGAGTCTGACCACCGATTGCGGGAAGTGGCCCGTCCGGCCGGCTCCCGGCGTCATCGCGTCGCCCGGGTGGCAGTGCGCCGTCGCCCGATCCGGCCACGGCGCGCTCCCGGCGTATCACCGCCGCTACCCAGTTGAGCAACGCGGCGTTGGCGAGCGCACCCGCCACGACGCATCCCAGAAAGACTCCTGTGTTGCCGTTCCACCGCCCGGCGGCCGCCAACAGCGGCCAGGAACCGGGCCCGGTGATCAGCAGGGCGCCGAAGATATGGACGTCGGCTGCCGGCTGGCCATGCCGGGCGAAGGTCACCATGGCCCACACGATCATCACTGTCACGGCGATCAGGTAGATCCGTGCGAGCCGGCTACCTACGAACCAGCCGACTATCCTCACACCCGCATCCTGACCGTATCCGCAGGCCAAGGCAAATGAGCGCGCACGTCACCCGGCACCGGCGCGAAGCTGGAAGCCGCGCCGGGTGGAGCTTGTGGTCAACCTGCGGCGGGGCAGTTCTGGCTCTTGCGGCGCACGGAGTACTCGCGGTCGTCACGGGTGATGCCGGACGGCTGGCCCGCGAAATAGGCCTCCATCTTCTCGCCGCCGGCGCGCTGCTCGAAGTGCAGGTGCGGGGCGCCCGACTTGCCGGTACTGCCGATCTTCCCGATCTGCTCGCCCTGCTCGACCCGGTCGCCCTCCTTCACCGACGGCGGTTCGAGCATGTGCAGGTACTGGGTCTCCCAGCGCCCGCCGTGGTCGATCTTCACCCAGTAGCCGGCGCCGGTGCCGTGCGGCCCCTTCGGGTTGTCGGGGGTGCGGGAGCCAAGGGTGCCGTTGACGCCGGCCTCCGTGACGGTGCCGGGGTACGCGGCGAGCACGGGGCGGCCCCACGCGGAGCCGGACGTCGGGAAGAAGTCGATGTCGAAGTCGTCATGACCGGGATAGGTCCCCATGATCCACATCTCGCCGCAGCTGACGGGCATCTGGAAGGCGGGTCGCGGGCCGGGCGGCTGCAGCCGCGGCCAGTTCACCGCGGTGATCACGGCGATGGCGATCAGGACGACGACGACCGCGGCGATCCCGGGCACGTTCCGGGTGGGGCGGGCTGTCACGCGGTTGATCCTGACAGAGCACGGCAACAGGCACCGGCGGCCGGCTCTGGCGGGGACCGGTCACCATGGGCCCATGCCCGAGACTTCCGCACCACCGAGCCTCCGGCCGCCGCGGCACCGGCTGGACCGCCGGTTCGTTCTCTGGCGTACGTTGCAGGCGATCCTCTGGGCAGCCGGCGTGCTCGGGACGCTCACCGCCATCTATGGCCGGGCCGAGGTCACGCGCCCGTGGCTGGGTCCGGTGCTCCTGATCCTCGGCGTGATCTACGCGGTCAACATCACGGTCATGCCGACCTGGCGCTACCGGGTGCACCGGTGGGAGGCCACCGACGACGCCGTCTACGCGCTCAGTGGCTGGCTCACCCGGGAGTGGCGGATCGTCCCCATCTCCCGTATCCAGAGCATCGACACCGAGGTCGGGCCGCTGCAGCGCCGGCTCGGCCTGGCCACCATCAGCGTCACCACGGCCTCCTCGGAGGGGAAGATCACGATTGAGGGGGTGGCCGTCGCCGTCGCCGAGGCGACCGTCGACCGGCTCCGGGAAATCGCGGCGGCGACCGCCGGGGACGCCACATGAGCACCGCCGACGAGACCGTCTGGCAGCGTCTCGACATCCGGGTCGTCTATCAGGGCCTGGCCCGGGTCGCGCTGTCGCTGCCGGCCGGTGTTCTCGGCGTCACCGTCGGCGACGACCCGATCTGGCCGCTGGTCGCCGGGTCGGTGTTCGGTGTCCTGGGCGCCCTGGGCACGCTCAGCACCTGGCGGACCACCCGGTTCCGGGTCACCGGCCGGCAGGTGGAGATGCACACCGGCTGGCTGGCCCGCAAGCATCGCATCGTGGCACGCGACCGGATCCGGACCGTCGACGTGTCGGCTCGCCTGCTGCAGCGGGTGCTCGGGTTGCGTACCGTGCACGTCGGCTCCGGCGAGGCGGACGCGTCCTTCGACCTCAACGGCCTGGCCCAGCAGCAGGCCGAACGCCTGCGCCGGGAACTGATGCCCGGCACGCGCGCCGAACCGGACGGCTCGCCGGCCCCGGAAGCGGTCCCCGGCGACCAGGCAGATGCCCGCCCGGCCGCGGTCGACCGGCCCGACCCGGAGACGGTCATCGCCCGCCTGCGCCGGCAATGGGTGCCGCTCAACGTGGTCAGCGTGTGGTCGGTGTTCGCGGTGCTGGGGCCGCTGTTCCTGCTGCACTGGTTACTGCGTCCGTTCGGAGTGGACCTGGTCGGCATCGCCCGCGATCTGCTCGACGGCCGATCCCTGATCTGGCTGGTCGTGCTGGGGCTGCTGATCGCCTACCCCGTCGGCATCGCCCTGCAGACCGGCAGGTTCATCACGGAGAACTGGAACTTCACCCTCCTGCGCACCGGCACCGCGCCCGACACGGCCCTGGTCACCCGGCGTGGCCTGCTCACCACCCGGACCGTGCAGCGCGCCGACCGCCGGATCCGGGGCATCGCCTTCGACGAGCCACTGTTGTGGCGGTGGCTGCACCTGGCCCGGACCCGGGTTCTGTCCACCGGCCTGCGTGACGTGGGCGAGGCCGCCGTCAGTGACGTCCTGCCCCGTCTGCGCCTCGACGAGGCCCGCGACCTGGCGGCACGCATTCTACCGGACGGCGCCCGGCCGCTCGAGACGGAGCTACGCCGCCATCCCCGCGGAGCGCTGGTACGCCGGATCGGCTCCGCGCTGTACGGCCCCGCGCTGACGTCCGGCTTCCTGCTGCTCTTCACGCTGAGCGGTGCAATCCCCGGGCGGTGGTGGCTGCTGCCGCTGCTGCTCGTGCCGCTGACGGTCCCGCTCGCGGTGGTGGCGTACCGGTCGCTGGGCCACAACGTCTCCGGCGACTACCTGGTGATCCGCACCGGCATCTTCCACCGCCGGTCGGTCGCCCTCCAGCAGCGGGCCGTGATCGGCTGGACCATCACGCAGTCGATCTTCCAGCTCTGGGTTGGCCGGATGACGGTCGGCATCCCGACGGCGGCCGGCGCCCGCCACTACGCGTCCCCCGACATGAGCGTCGACCAGGCCTTCAGGTTCGTCACCGAGGCCGCACCACACCTGTCCGGCACCGCCTTCGACGGAATCACCGCCGCTACGGCTTCTCAGCCCGTGCCGGCGCACCCGGCGCGGTCCGGCCCGGCGGAAGGGTGAACCAGAAGCGGCTGCCTCCGCCGACGTTTGGAGTCCACCTTGCTCGAACGCCTCCAGCAAGGCCATCACCCGCGTGCCGCTCGGATCGTGGTGCTGGCCGTCGTGCGCCGCGGCCACTTTTCGCCAACGCCGCCCACCCCGATATGGACGGTCCGCGGACGGCCGGGAGGGTGCACCCGGCCGTCCGCGGTTCTGGAATGATCGACGACCATGACAACGGGGAATGTTCGACGGCCGGGCCGGTATTGGGTCTTCACCGCGGTTGTCATACCGCTCAACCCGGTGGCCTGGTATCTCATCCATCGCTGGCAGGCTTGCGTGACTGCGCATCCCGGCGCGGAGCAGCAGGGGTACGACGGCCCGTGCAGCGCGGAATACGGCCTGTTCGGCCTGGCTGTCCTTGCCGTGTGGACGATGATGGCCACCATCGTGGTCGCACTGTTCATCGGCATCACCGAGGGCCGCCGGCGGTACCGGTTCGCCGCCGGACGCCGGGTCTGCGCCGTAGTCGTGGGCGTGTGCTCACCGCCGACGCTGCTGGTGTACGGGCTGGGCTACGGGATCGGGCGCGCCCTGCCCGTACCGCAGATCATGAGGGTGCACCAGGTCGGCTGGGAGACAGCGGTCAACGTGTACACGGCGCTGAGCCGTGGGCTGCCGCCGCAGCAGGTCGTCGCCGGCGGATTCATCAGCCCGGAGCCGGTCTACCTGGACACCGTGATGGGTTATGCCCGCTACTACGGCATGGACGTGACGTTCCAGCCTGGCTTCAGCGTCGCGTTCGGCTCCCCTGCCTTTGTCGCCGGCGCGGCCATCGGCAACCTCGTCGGCAACAGTATCGGGCGATCCCGGGCCGCGGCGATGGCGCGCACGCAGTGGCGCGAGCACCGCACCATCCGGGTGATCGTCACCGCCTCCACCACCTGGTGCTGCGTCGACGGCCGGTGGCTGCGTTTCGACCACACGGTCGTGATGGAGTACTACCTCGAGGACGCCAGCTGCGTGATGACCTTTCCGGACACCGAACCGCTGATGCTGACCGGCCCACCGGCGGCGGTCCACGCCGTCCTGTTCGCCTACCTGCGGGGCGGCCCGTCCTGGCAGCACCAGCCGTTCCTGCACCGCATCGCCGCCGCAGCCGCCACCTCACCCACAGCTGTCTGACCAGCTCTGCGCGCCGCGGGACCCGGCTGTCAGGGGCGGACCGCCCCGCCGATGCATCGGGTCACCAGGCGCAGGACCTCGTGGCGGGAGACGCCGTGCTCGGCCAGGTAGCTCCAGCCGGCGTAGAGCTGGGACCAGAGCAGGCTCTGGATCCACAGTGCGGGCAGCTCCGGGTCGATGCTGCCATCGGTGTGGCCGCGCCGGACCATCGCCTCGAAGTCCTCGTCGCAAACGCTGCCCTGATCGTCGAGGCTCACCTGCTCGTGGAAGAGCAGCGACAGCACGTCGCCGAGGTCGAAATACTCCCGGCAGAGCCGTTGCAGCGCGGTGGCCCCGGGGCCCTCGGCCAGCCGGGCACGGGCGTTGGCCAGGGCGAGCCGCTCGTTCGCGAACGCGTGCAGGGCCATGATCAGATCGCTGCGTTCCGGGAAGTAGCGGTGCAGCGTGGTGCGTCCCACGTCGGCGGCGACGGCGACGTCCCCGAGGGAGGCCGACGGGTTACGGGCCAGCACTTCGACGGCGGCGTCGAGGATCGCCTGCCGGGTACGGGCCCGGCTGCCGGTGGGGACGGTCGTCACGTCGCGCAGAATAACACTTGCCCAATTTGGAACATCGGTGTTCCATTGCGGGTATGCCGGATTCCACACGTCTGAGAACCCTGCTCACCGTGTTCCGCCCGCACCGCCGCACGATGCTGCTCGGCCTGGCCCTCGGCCTCGCCGCCAACGCCGCGGGGCTCGCCACCCCCCTGGTCACCAAGTGGGTGCTCGACAGCTTCGCCGACGGCGTCGACCTGGTGGCGCCGGTCAGTGTCCTGGCGGTGCTCGTCGTCATCGGCGCGGCCATCGGGCTGTGGCAGTGGATCGTGATGGGCACCCTCGCCGAACAGATCGTCCTCGACGCCCGCACCTCGATCATCCGTCGCTACTTCCGGGCCCGTGTCCTCGACCTGCAGCGCCGCCCCACCGGCGAGCTCGTCACCCGGGTCACCTCCGACACCGGGCTGCTGCACGCCGCGTCCGGCAGCCTCGTCGGCCTGATCAACGCCGGCATCGGGTTGGTCGGCACACTCGTACTGATGGGGGTCCTCGATCTGACCCTGCTCGCGTGCACCCTCGGTTCGGTCGTCGTGGTCGGGGCGCTGATGGCCTGGCTGCTGCCGCGGATCGGCGTCGCGCAGACGGCGGCACAGGAGTCGGTCGGGCAGCTCGGGGCCAGCCTCGAGGGATCGTTACGCGCCATCCGTACCGTCAAGGCAAGCCGTGCCGAGCACCGGCAGAGCGAGAAGATCATCGGGAACGCCCGGGACGCCGCCGCGCACAGCGTGCGTGCCGCCCGGGTGTCCGCGACCGTGTGGACCATCTCGTGGTCCGGCGTTCAGCTGTCGGTGATGCTCATCCTCGCGGTCGGCGCCTGGCGTGCCGGCGCCGGGCTGCTGGAGGTGTCGACGCTGGTGGCGTTCCTGCTCTACGTCTTCCAGCTGATGGGCCCGATCCAGGAGCTCACCCAGAATCTGACGGCCCTGCAGTCCGGCATCGCCGCGGCCGGCCGCATCAACGAACTCGACACCATCGGCCTGGAGCCGTCGTCGGCCGTCGCCCAGCCGGGCCCCACGAACGACGACGGGCCGGTGCTGGTGCTGCGGGACGTCACCGCTCGCTACGGCCCCGACCTCGCACCCGCGGTGAACGGGATCGACCTGGAGATCGCGCGACGCGGCCACACCGCCATCGTCGGACCGTCCGGGGCCGGCAAGACCACCCTGTTCTCGCTGCTGCTGCGCTTCCTCGAACCCACCGGCGGGCGGATCCTGCTCGACGGCCGGCCCTACCCGGAGTGGACGCACGACGAGGTCCGGGGGCGGCTCGCCTATGTGGAGCAGGAAACCCCGGTACTGCCCGGCACCATTGCGGACAACCTGCGGTTCACCCATCCCGACGCGACCTCCGACGAGGTGCGCGACGCGCTGGCCGCCGTACGCCTGGAGGCCCTCGACACCGCCCTCAGCGCCACCGACGTGTCCGGCGGTCAGCGGCAGCGGATCGCGCTGGCCCGCGCGCTGCTGCGTACCCCCGACGTGCTGCTGCTGGACGAGGCGACCGCCCAGGTCGACGGTCTGACCGAGGCGGCCGTGCAGGACTGCATCCGTGCGCACGCGGCGAACGGTGCCGTGGTGACGATCGCCCACCGCCTGTCCACGGTCCTCGACGCCGACCGCATCATCGTCCTGGAGGACGGGCGGGTCCGGGCCCAGGGCACCCACACCGAGCTGTACGCCACCGACGACCTGTACCGCCGCCTGGTCGAGGCACTGCGCATCGCCGCCGACCCGGCCCTGGCCTGACACCGCCGGTACATCCGGTCCGGGGCGCTCGCGCGAGCGCCCCGGACCGGCGGCTCAGTAGATCGCGCCGCCCGGCGTCTTGGCGCGGCAGGTGTCCCGTACCGACCAGAAGTTGCTCAGGTAGTCGGTGTGGGTGGGCCGTCCCGTGATCCGGAGCAGCGCCTCATCGGCCTGCCGCAGTGCGGACCAGGACAGGTTGTGGCTGCCGGTGTAGGTCCGCGGAGTGATGTCCCCGGAGTATGCGCCGTCGATCAGCATGTACTTGTGGTGCACCCGGATGTCCAGGCCCTCAGCGAGTTTCCAGTTGCACCGGGTGGTCTGGACCTTCGTGGTGTCGTCGGCCAGAGCACCGATCACCCCATCGCTGAGGTTGGTGGCGACGACGTCGATCCAGCAGCCCGCCTTGCGCAGCTTGAGCAACTGCTCGGCGATCGGTGTGCGGTTGAAGTCCAGCATCATGACCCGCACATCGGTCTGGCGCGTCACCCCCGCCTCGTCCTTGTACGAGCAGGTGACGCCCTTCAGGGTGTTGACGATCGGATCCGTCGTCCCACCGGTGAACGCCTCTCCGCCGGCCTCGCGGCGCGGGAAGAAGAACGCCCGGTGGACGCTGGTGTCACCGCTGTCGGTGTAGTAGTTGGGGTTGCCGGTCGCGCTGTGCCGGGCGCCGACCAGGTCCTTGTGGTACTTGAGGTACACCCCGTACAGCGCCGGGTCGGCAAGCGTCAGCGCGTTGTTGTAGCCCTCGTTGGCGTCCCACAGCGTCATGTTCGCCGACGCCTGGTACACCACGCCGGGGACGACTGTCCCGTTGTTCAGCGTCAGCTTGGAGATCGCGATGAACTTGTTGTGGTTGTAGGCCGGGACGGTGCCGCCGCCGTTCGGCCAGGTGTAGCTGCGTGTGCCGATGCAGCCGCGGGGCACCTTGTAGTAGTCGTCGCACGAGACGATGAACGACTCCTGGGTGTCGTCGGTACCGAGCGCATCCCGCAGGTTCGTGACTGCGGTGAACCCGTTCGACGCCTGGTCGACGACGATCTTCACGGCGACGCCGCGGTCCTTCGCCCGCTTCAGCCGGTCGACGATGTCCGGGTCCTCGGCGGTGTCCGCGGTGTCCGGCGGGGCGAAGTGGAACATCGACATCCGCAGCTCGCCGTCGGCCGGAATGCGGTCGATCAGCCGGGCGACCTGCTGGTAGATCGCGTTCTGCTGGGATTTCGTGCCGGCCGGATCGTTGAACACCGCCTTGTTGAGGACGGGGTCGGGCTCGGCCGCGTGGGCGGCGGCCGGAACGGCGAGTGTCGCGGCGGTGATGAATGCCGTGACGGCGAGCCGCCTGAGGGTGGTGAACCGCAAATCTGCTCCTTCGACGTGCATGGAGCGGTCATCGTAGATGAAAACGGTCATCGATTCTGCCCCGCACCTTGCTCCGGCGACGGTGCGACGACTACTGTGCCGTTTCCCGCAATGAAATGACGAGCGGGATCGTGACGCCGCATCAGAACAATGCTTTCCGGCGGCGTCATCGTCGTCTGTCCACAGTCGATGATGATCATTTCTGGCGCGCCCATGATTGAATTCCGGAATGGAGAAGCTCGACACGCCGGGTGCGGTACGCGATCTCGACGAACGGCGGCTGGCCGGGTGGTCGGCGCTGGTGTCGGCCTGGTTCGACCGGATGATCGAGCGAACCGCGGGGCAGGTGGGCGGTGCCGGTGACGTGCGTTTCGCCAACCCGCTGCGCGTCGCCGGGCCACTGACCGAGCGCCGCATCAGCTGGGACGCCTTCCCCCGCCCGGTCAAGGTCCGGCACCCCGGCGATCCGGCCGCTGCGCGCCGGGCGGCCGACGAGTTCCGCAGCCTCGGCGACTACTACGGGGTGACGTTCTACGCGGTCCGGGACGGTGCGGCCGAAGAGATCGTGCTGCTGTACCGGCCTCAGGACGAATACTGCGAATGGTTCGTCGAACGCGATCCGGCGACCGGGCGGATGGCGCGGATCGTGTTCACCTCCGAGGGGCACGAGTACTGGCGGTTCCTCGCCGACGGCACCGCGGCGTTCGATGTCGCCGAGGTGCCGGAGGAGTTCCGGGTCGACGGGGATCGGGTGCTGCTGCTCCGCCTCTACCGCGAACTCGTCGGACCTCAGGTGCGCAAGAAAGATCTTTTCTTCGGTACGGACATCGCGTACCGTCGCGAACCCGGCGACCCGTTGCAGCCGTTCCGGAAAAAGGGGGCGTACAACCCGTACAACAAATGGAACACCGTGGCCGGGCTCGCACATCTGACCCATCCGGAGAACAGCCTGCACGGGGAGATCTCGCTGGCCGCCGCGGCCAGTGTGCCGCGTGCCGGCGCGGACGGCTCGCCGGTGACCGACGCCGGGCGGCTGGTCTGCTGCGCCGGTCTTGGTGATCCGAACCGGTCAAGTGACCCCACCATCGTCACCGACGTGAACGACCTGGTCCGGACAGGGCTGTCGGTGACGCTGCGTGATCCGATCGGGCTGTACATCGCGTCGTTCGACGACGCGGCCGTGTCCGGGCCGGACGGTGAGGACGTGTCTTCCTGGTGGCGGCCGGTCCGCGGCACCGGCGGCCGGACCGTGCGGGCCGAGTTCGCCCCGCCGCCGGGCGCCGCCTTCGGCCTGGACGACGTCCTGGTCAACGGCCTGCCCCTGGAACACGGCGGGCAGCTGGCCGAGGTGATGACCATGTCGCTGTTCGGCGCGGCCGCCGATCTCGGGCTGGGGGCGCCGCCGCCGATCCCGTGCGATCAGCGGTGCTGCGCCGCCGATGACAACCCGGACGTGCTCCGGCTGGTCCCGATCGGTTTCGAGTGCCCGGACGGCTGGCACAGCGCCTTCGGACAGGCAGCCGTGGTTCCCCCCGCCGGTGTCGCGAATCGTGCGGTGCGCCGGGCGGGATTGACGGCGTGACCGAACCGCTGCTCGATCTCGACGACATCCAGGCGCACGTGCTGCCCGGATTCGGTCACGAACATCAGTGGCTGCTGGGCTGGCGGCTGCCCGGCGACGAGCCTGCGGGCGCGGCCCGGGCACTGCTGGCCGAACTGGCGGGACGGATCACTCCGGCCCGGCGCGGGCTGGCCGACCGCGCGGCCCGCCGGGCGGTGCGCCGGGGCCGTACCGCCCGATCCCGGCTGAGCGGGCGGCCCGCGACGGCGGTGGCCCTGTCGGCGCGGACGCTGCGGATGCTCGGGCACGACGAGCTGGCCACGATCGACGAGGCGTTCACGGCCGGCATGGCCCGGCGCGGCTACCTGCGTGATCCGCCGCCGGGCGACTGGACGGTGGGCGGGCCCGGCCGGGAGATCGACATCCTGGTGATGACGGCCGGGGAGGACCTCGAGCGGCTGGCCGCAGCCGTCGAGGAGATCCGCGCGGCGGCGGTTCGGGCCCGTTGCGAACCGGTCCACGACCAGCAGGGCCGGCGGCTGCCGGGCGACGTCGAGCACTTCGGGTTCCGGGACGGGATCTCCCAGCCGGTGCTGCGCGGGGTTGTCGACGCCGACGGCACGCCGCTGGTGGAACGCCTTCCGATGCCGTCGATGCCCGATCACCGGGCCTATGCCGGGCCGGGGGACGTGCTCGTCTGGCCGGGACAGTTCCTGTTCGGACTGCCCCGGCAGAGCGAGACCGATCCGGTGCGGTCCGCCCCGGCACGGCGGGCGCCCGGCCTGGCACGTAACGGGTCGCTGCTCGTGTACCGCAAACTCGAGCAGGACGTGCCCGGGTTCCGGGCCGACACCGGGCGGATGGCCGCCGGGCTCGGCGTCGACCCGGACCGGCTGCGGGCCGAGATGGTCGGGCGGTGGCCGGACGGGCGCCCGCTGGTTCGCACCGATGATGCGACCGGTGCGGAGCTCAACCATTTCGGGTACGACACGGCCGTACCGGCGATTCCCGGCGGGCCGCGTGGCGCCGACGCCGACCCGGACGGGGCACGGTGCCCGCTCTCCGCCCACATCCGCAAGGTCAACCCCCGTGACCAGGAGACCGACAAGGGGCCGCCGTCAGCGACTCTCACGTTCGCGATCCTGCGGCGGGGCATCACCTACGGCGTAGCCGGGGACGGGGATTGTGGCCTGCTGTTCCTCTGCTATCAGACCGACCTGGTCAGCCAGTTCGAGCTGCTCGCCCAGCGGTGGGCCGGCAGCCCGGACCGGCCCCGGCAAGGCCTCGACAACGGTGTCGACCTGCTGATCGGGCGGGTGCGGGCGGGCACCGCACGACGTGCCCGCCTGCTGCCCGGCGAGGTGTCGACGTTCGCCGACTACGTCATTCCGCGCGGTGGCGCGTACCTGTTCACCCCGTCGCTGTCAGCGCTGCGAGTGCTTGCCGCCTGACGAGCCCCGGCGAGGCGGACGCCGGCCGGGGGCACCGGCGGGTTGTGGCGGAACAACTCGCCGAACGTCCAGGCGAACGGCAGTCCGCCGTCGATCTCGACGACCCGCTCGACGTCGAAATCGATCAGTCGCTGGGCTCCCGGCACGGTGGCGGCCCGCACCGGGTCGTCGTCGATCCGGGCTCGACCCGTCAGGTGCAGCGTGCGGCCGGCCTCCCAGTCGAGGAAGAGCAGCCCGCACCGCGGGTCGAGAAGCAGGTTGCCCAGGGTCATGTACATCGCGTTGCCGACGTACTCCGGCCACGTGAGCCGGCCGCCGTCGACCGTGACGAATCCCGGGCGGCCGCCACGGTGTGACGCGTCGGCTCCCAGGCCGGGCGCTGCCGTACCGATGAAGAAGGTGTCGGCGGTGGAGATCCGGCGCCGCTGCGCGCCGGACAGCCGGTCGGTCGCGGTGGCCGCGCCCCTCACCCGGGCTGATTCCTCTTCGGCGGTACGGGTGGAGATGTACTTGGGACAGTTGGCGTAGACCTGCTCGGTCCGGATGACGAGCCGGGTCCCGTCCTGACGGGCGCGGCCGTTGACCCGCATGCGGCGGCGCTCGGCCGGCTCGATCGCGATCATGCCGATGTCACGCTCGGTGCCGAACAGCCCGTGGAGCGGGTCGCCGTCCTCGGGCAGCCGGTCGATGACGACGGTGTGCTCGTCACGAGCGGTGGCGTAGCCGGGCGGACCGCTGAGCGGCGTGACCCACATGGCGCCGGTGTCGTCAGTCGCCGCGATCACCACGAGCCGTTGCCGCGCGAGGAAGGCCCCGGCGACCGCTGGGATGTCCGGGCCGGTCCCGGCCGAGCCCCAGCCGTCGCGGGTGACCCCGGCGCGGCGCTGCAGGGTGAGTTCCCCCGGATGCGCCATCTCTAGAAGAACCCGCAGGTCGGAGCGCCGGGGACGGGCGCCGGGGCGGTCGCTGCGACGGCCGGTGCGTAGATCTCCAGCCGGATGCCGTCCGGGTCGGTGAAGAACAGGCCACCGGACGAGGCGTCCTCGCCGTGCGGGACGATGCCGTCGTGCGTGAGGTCGGCCCCGAGCGACCGCAGGATCGTCTCGGCGCGCTTGACGGCCTCCGCGTCGGGCACGAGGAAGGCCAGGTGGTGCAGGCCCGGCCGGTCGACCGGGAACCGGCCGTCGCTCTGCTGCCAGAGCGTGACGACCAGGGTGCCGTCGAGCCCGAGGAACGCGTACCGCCGGTCACCGTCGGCCTGTTCCCCGAGCACTTCGAAGCCGAACACCTGTCGGTAGAAACCGATGGAACGGCCGAGATCGGTCACGTTCAGTCCCACGTGTCCGGTTCGCAGTGCGGATGCGGTCATGGTCGCCAACTTTCTAACGGTTGCGGTTCGTCGTTACCGTTAGAACATGCTCCTCATTTCTCACGCTGTCAAGCCAGCTGTACCGTTAGAACATGGCCGAGCCTCTGCCGATCGCGTTCGCGAACACCCTCCACGCGGTTCGCGGCCGCCTCCGCGACGGCCTGTCCACCCGCTCCGCGCTGGCCGCCTGGCTCGACAGCGTCACCGACCAGCTCCCGGAACCGCCGCCCTCCGCGCCCGATCGGCTCCCACCGTCCTCGTCCGGCCTCCCCGGTTCCGGCCCGCCCGACTCCGGCCTCCGCGGCTCCCCGGGAATGACAGACTCCCCGGGCATCACCGACGACGACTTGCGACGCGCCCGCGAGCTGCGGGACGCGATCCGCGCGATCGCCTCCGCGGTGGTGAGCGGCGATCCGCCCGCCCCGGCCGACCTGGGGATCCTCAACGCGGCGGCGCGGGACGCACCGAAATGGCGTGAGCTGCGGTGGACCCCGCAGCCGCACGCCACCGAACACAGCCGCGGCACCCGGGCGACCGCCGCCCTCTCCGCCATCGCCGCCGAGGCGGTCGCGCTGTTCGCCGGCGACCTGCGCTCCGAGCTGCGGGCCTGCCGCGGGCCCGGCTGCGTGCTGCACTTCATCCGCGACAGCCCGCGCCGCGAGTTCTGCTCCCCCGGCTGCGGCAACCGCGCCCGCGCCGCCCGCCACTACGCCAAGACCAAACCGGGCAGCCCGGGCCACCCGGACTAGGCGACCGGGACCGGCTCGACGACCCGCTCGGGCCGCATCTGCACCACGACGACCGAGGCGAGCAGCAGCAGGCCGCCGGCCAGCTGGGCGGGGGCCAGGAACTCACCGAGGGTCAACGCGGCAAGCGCGGCGGTGACGAACGGCTCCACGGTGGACAGGATCGCCGCCGTCGACGGGCCGGTGCGGCGCAGCCCGGCGAAGAACAGCAGGGTCGCCAGCACGGTGGAGACGATCGCGATACCTGCCACCCAGAACCAGCCGGCCGGCCGGAAGGTGAGCTCGACACCCCCGGTGAGCAGCGCCTTCGCGGTCAGGGCCGCCGCGGCACCGGTCATCACCAGCGTCGCCAGCCGCAGCGGCGGCATATCGTGCACGATCCGGTCGGAGACCAGGATGTAGATCGTGTACGTCAGCGCCGATCCGAATCCGAGCGCCACGCCGAGCGGATTCAGCGCCCCACCGCCCGCCCCGGCCAGTACCAGCACGGTTCCCGCCGAGGCGACGGCCAGGGCGATCGCCCGGCCGCGGGTCATCCGGTCGCGGCGCAGCAGGACCGCGCCGGCGGTCACCATCAGCGGGTACGTGTAGAGGATCAACGACAGCAGCGACGCGTCCATGACGCTGAGTGCTTCGAAGTACAGCGTCGCCTGTGTGGCGAAGCCCACCGCCCCGAGCCCGAGCGCGACGGCCACCGCGCGGCCCGGGGGACGCCGTTCCGGCCGCGACGGCCACAGCCGCAACAGGGCGGCCAGTACGACGGCGGCGAGCACGAACCGCACCAGGAGCAGGGCGGACGGTGAGACTCCAGCGTCGTACGCGAACTTGCCGAAGATGCTCATCGCACCGAAGCAGACGGCGGAGAGCAGACAGAGAAGTGGACCCATGACTGCAGCATCAGCAATTTGTTTCATCAGGTCCAGTGATGATTTATCGAGTTGGATGGTTAGTCTTTGTGCATGGTCGTGCTTGATCTGCGTCGCCTGCGGTTTCTCCGGGAGTTCGAGGAACGAGGCACCCTCGGCGCCGTCGCCTCCGCACTCGGCTACAGCCCGTCCGCCGTCTCGCAGCAGCTGACCGTCCTCGAGAAGGAGGTCGGCGCGCCGCTGCTGGAGAAGGCCGGGCGCGGCGTGCGGCTCACGGACGCGGGACGCCTGCTGGCACAGCATGCCCGGGTGCTGCTCA
This sequence comes from Actinoplanes sp. NPDC023801, assembly GCF_040639655.1. Taxonomy (NCBI): domain Bacteria; kingdom Bacillati; phylum Actinomycetota; class Actinomycetes; order Micromonosporales; family Micromonosporaceae; genus Actinoplanes; species Actinoplanes sp. NPDC023801. Next base: position 77,340 of record NZ_JBFAAI010000034.1, read on the forward strand.
CCGCGGCCGAGGCGGCGACCGCCGACCTGGCGGCCCTCAGCGGCGAGGTCCGCGGCACGGTCCGCGCCGGCGGGGTCCAGTCCGCCACCCGCCACCTGCTGGTCCCGTCACTGAGCCGGATGGCCGCCGAACACCCGCTGGTCCGGATGGAGGTGTCCGAACTCGAACTGGAACAGGCGCTGCCCGGCCTCCGCCTCGGCTCGGTCGACCTGGTGATCAGCGACGAGTACGACGGCCATCCCCGCCCGCGCCCGGCCGGCATGCGGTTCGCACCGCTGCTGTCCGAGAAGTTGCTCGTCGTGCTGCCGGCCGCCCATCGCCGGGCGGCCTCCGGAGCGCCGGTCTCCCTGGCCGACCTCCGCGACGAGGTGTGGGTCTCCTCCGATCCGACGACCGGTCACCACGCCATGATCGTCGGGACCTGCCGGTCGATCGGCGGCTACGAGCCCGACGTGCGCCACCATTCCAACGACGCCGATGTCCAGCTGGCCCTGGTCCGCCACGCGGCGGCCGTGGCCCTCCTGCCGCTGTTGAACCTGCCCGCACCCGATCCGGCCCTCGCCTACCGCCGGGTGGCCGAGGCCGACCTGGGCCGCCGCCTGTTCACCGTGACCCGCGACGCCCCGCTCTCCCCCGCGCTGGCCGCCTTCCTGACCGTGGTCACCGACCAGGCCGCCAGCCGTACGTCAGACCGGTAACCACGGCTGACGGGCGTGGGTTGGTCAGGCGATCGCCGGTACGGCCAGTTCGCGGCGGGCCGGCAGCAGTGGCAGGCGCACCGACGGGGTCGGGATGCGGCCCTGTTCGTACAGCGCCGCCTTGATGACCGTCGGGTTCGGGGCGGCGAACAGGGCGCGGGACACCGCCGCCAGCCTGCCCCCGAGGTGGCGGCCCCGTTCGACGTCACCGGCTCGCCAGGCCTCGGCCAGCGCGGCGAAGGATCGCGTCTCCAGGTGGGCCGAGGCGAGGATCCCGCCGTGCGCACCGAGAGCCAGCAGCGGCCAGATCACCGGGTCGTCGCCGCCGAGCAGCGCGAACCCGTCAGGCAGGTCGGCGAGCAGCTCGACGGTCCCGGCATCGACGGCACCGGTGGAGTACTTCATGCCCACCACCCCGGCCAGCCCGGCCAGCCGCCTGATCGCCGCCACCGACAGGTCCTGACCGGTCCGGTACGGCACGTGATAGACGACCACCGGCGTACGCCCGGCGAGCTCCGCGATGTGCGCGACCACCCCGTCCTCACCGGGCCGTACGAACGGTGGCACCAGAGCCAGCGCCGCGGTCACGTCCGGCCCGGCCGCCAGGTCCATCCGTGTGCCGACCAGCAACGGGGTTCCCCGTTCCTGGCTGACACGCGCGATCACGCCGACGACGGTCTCCTGTTCGGCGGCGGTCAGCGACGACGGCTCCCCGGTGGTGCCCAGCGCCACCAGGCCGGCGGCGCCGTCGGAGAGCACGTCGTTCGCCAGTCGTTCCAGCACATCGGCAGCGACGCCACCATCGGCGCCGAAGGGAGTGATCAGTGGTACGAAGATCCCGTCCAGACTCATGCCGACCAGCCTCGTCGCTGCCCAGCATCAGGTCCAGTTCACCATTCTGAAGCCCTACGTAAGCTCTGCTTATGCTCGACGTGCGCCGCCTGCGCCTGCTGTGCGACCTTTCCCGCCTCGGTACGATCGCCGCCGTCGCGACCGCCCACACCTATACCCCGTCGGCCGTCTCGCAGCAGCTGTCCGCCCTGGAACGGGAGGCAGGTGTGCCGCTCCTGGAACGTACCGGCCGCCGGGTCGTTCTCACCGCCGCCGGCCGGCTCCTGGTCCAGCACGGCGAAACGGTCCTGGCCGCACTCGGACGCGCGGACGCCGCACTGGCCGCCGCCCGCGCCGGAGTCTCCGGCGAGCTTCGTATCGGCGCCTTCCCGAGTGCCATCCGTACCCTGCTCGCCCCCGCTCTCGTGACGCTGGGCGAACGACATACCTCCCTGGACCTGCTCCTGACCGAGCTGGATCCGGCCGACGTCCCCGCGGCGCTGCTCGACCGGCGCCTCGACGTCGGCCTCACACAGGACTACGACGTGGTACCCGCCGACATCGATCCCGGCCTGGACAGCGTCCCGCTGCTCGACGAGCCGGTCCATCTGGCTGTTCCGGCACACGTTGCCGCCACCTCGCCATCGGCCGGGTCATCGGCGTCCGAGCTCCGGACCCTGCGGGACTTCAGCGACGCCGGCTGGATCCTGGCCTCTCCCGGGACGCTGTGTCACACCGCTGCCGTACGGCTCTGCGGATCAGCCGGTTTCACTCCGCGGGCCCGGCACCGGGTGGACGACTTCGGCACCGTCCTGGCCCTGGTCGCGGCTGGTCAGGGCGTCGCGCTGGTGCCCCGGCTCGCCGCCGACAACCTCCCGCCGGGTGTTCACCTGCTCCCACTGCCCACCCGGCGCCGCACCAGGGTCGCCTTCCGGCAGGGCTCCGCGGCGCATCCGGCCGTCGCCGCCTTCATCGCCGCGCTTCCGCAGCCCGCCGGCCGCACCGCCGGGGTCCGGTAGACGCAGCGAAACGATGTCGCGGGCTGAATGGCGCCGATCAGGAGGCGGAACTCTCTGATCACACTCGGGCAGCCAGTGTGCGGCCCGCTTCGGCGGCGGCCTCGTGGGCGTTCTTGCGCATGATCGCGGCGGTCTCGGTGAAGGCGTCGAGGGCGGGGTTCACGCCGACCAGGGTGAACTCCCGCTCGATCAGGGTGAGGTCGGCGCCCCAGATGTCGCCCACGACGCGGCGCAGGTAGTCGGTGTTGTGGTCCCAGCCCGCACGGGGCGTGCCGGGGCCGTAGGCGCCACCGCGGGTGGTGAGCACCACAGCGGGCTTGCCGTCGAGGAACTTCTCGCCGTGCTCACCGCCGGCCATGACCAGGTCGATCCAGGCCTTGGCATGCTGCGAGACGCCGTAGTTGTAGAACGGCAGCGGCGAGGATCACCGCGTCCGCGGCGCGTAGTTCGCCGGCGAGTTCCCCGGCCAGCGCGACGGCGCGGTGGTGGGAGTCGCTGCGCTGGTCAGCAGGCAGGTACGCGGCCTGGATCGCGTGGGCCCAGACGTCCGCGGGCAGTGGGTCGGCGGCGAGGTGACGACGGACGATCGGGGCGCCGGAGATTTCCTTCTCCACCAGATCCGCCAGCTCGGTGCTGGCCGAGTTCGGTCCCTGGATGCTGGCGTCGATACGCAGTACGGCCATCGAGATCTCCCCATCAAAGGAAATAATAGAAATGTCGTTCAAGTACGCATGGTGGTGACTTGAACGTTCAAGAAGAAGCATGACACCGCAAGTGTTGAACGTTCAAGGGGATGGTCGCGTATTCTTTCCCGTCGTGAGCGACCCCACAGACGTCCCCTGGCTCTCCGACGACGAACAGCGCGCCTGGATGGCGCTCACGGCGGTGCTGATGAGCCTCCCGGCGGCGATCGACGCCCAGCTCAAGCGGGATGCCGGGATCAACTTCTTCGAGTACGCGATCCTGTCCTCGCTGTCGCAGGCGCCGGGCCGTGCCGTACGGATGGGAAATCTCGCCCACCTCGCGGCGGGATCGCCGTCGCGCCTCTCGCATGCCGTCTCCCGCCTGGAGAAGCACGGCTGGGTGTCGCGCCGCACCACCGTCGACGCCACCGAGACACGCAGCGTCGAGGCAGTCCTGACCGATGCCGGCATGGCAGTGGTCGTCGCCGCCGCGCCCGATCACGTACGCGAGGCCCGCCGCCTCGTCTTCGACGCGATCACCCCCGAGCAGGTCCCGCAGCTCGCCGCGATCGGCCGCCAGGTGCTGGCCGCCACCGCCCCGCACCTGTCCGCGTGCCTCGGCGAGCCCGGGATGCAGAACGCCTGCTGACCCGCCCCTGCCGTCGCACCGCACAGCACCACGCGGACCGGGGAACGGGCCGGGTCAGTGCTGGGTGACCAGATCCTGGAGGGTCCGCACGACCGTCCGGACGGCGGCTCTGTGCAGCGTCTCCGGGCGGGCCAGGATGTCGATGTGCCGGGTGGCCGGCAGGTCGGCGAGCGGCCGCAGCACCAGCCGCGGGTCCGGTACCGAGGTGAGACCGGGCAGCAGTGCCAGCGCCTCGCCCGCGGCGACGACCGACGCCGCGACCGTGAAATCGTTGATCCGGTGCCGGATGTCCAGCGGGTGCCCGGCCGACGCGGCGATGACGGCCAGCACCCCTTCCAGCGGAAACCCTTCGTGGACGCTGATCCACGGCCACGCACCCGCATCGGCGGCCGTCAGCCGTTCGCGGGCCGCGAGTGGGTGGCCGGCCGACATGGCCACGTACAGCGGCTCGGCGATCAGCCCGATGACGGTCAGCCGGTCGGCGGGCCAGAGTGGACTCTGCGCCAGGCGGTGCGCCAGCACCAGGTCGTAGTCGCCGACGAGAGCCGGGAAGTCGGCGTGGGCCACGTCCTCGTCGGCGCAGCGCACGGGCGGGCCGCCGGTCTCGGCGAGCCAGCGGATCAGCGGGGCGAACCAGGTGAGCCCGGCACTGTGGAAGGCGGCCACGCTCACCGGGGCGTCCGGCGCGTCGAGATGATCGCCGACGGCGCGGGCGGCCCGGTCGAGCGCCGCCATCACCTCGACCGCGGCGGCGGCGAGCGCCCGCCCGGCAGGGGTGAGCACGAGCCGCCGGCCGTGACGTTCCGTCAGCGGCACCCGCGCCGAGCGTTGCAGCGTGTTGAGCTGCTGCGAGACCGCTGACGGCGTGATGTGCACCGCACGGGCGACGGCCGCGACGCTTCCGCGCTCGCCGAGTTCGCGCAACAGCCTGAGGTGATGCGGATCCACAAGGCTCCACTACATCGTCGGTTCACCAGTTGGCCTCTTGTCTACCGTATCCGCGGGCCGCAGGCTTCCCGATGTGACCGGAGACCTCCTTCTGCTGGCCGTGGCGATCATCTGGGGCAGCAGCTATCTGGCCGCCAAGACACTGGTCGTCGCGGGTGGCGTGCTGTCCGTACTCGCGCTCCGGTATCTGGTGTCGATGTTCGCGATGCTGCCGCTGATGCTGCGCCGGCGCGTGCAGCGGCGCGAGCTCGGCGTCGGCGTGCTGCTCGGTGTGACGCAGGCGTCGATCCTGGTGCTCGAGACGTACGGGGTGTCGCTCACCAGCGCCACCAACGCGGGCGTGCTGATCAGCCTCACCATCCTGCTCACACCCCTGATGCAGGGCGGCCTGCCACCACGGTTCTTCCTTGCGGCGGCGACGGCCACCGGCGGCGTCGTCCTGCTGGTCGCGGGGCCCGGCCTGCGTACGCCGTCGGCCGGTGACGCCCTGATGCTCGCCGCCGCCGTGGTGCGTGCCGCGCACGTCAACCTGTCGGCGCGGCTCAGCCGGCCGTCGTACGACACGGTCACCCTGACGACCTTGCAGACCGTGGTGGGCGCGGTCGTCTTCACCGTGGCCGCGTGGCCGCTGACAACCGGCGGTTTCGGGACCGGCGAGTGGCTGGGCATCCTCTATCTGGCGCTGGGCTGCAGCGTCTTCGCGTTCGTGGTGCAGTTGTGGGCCGTGCGCAGGACGTCACCGGCCCGGGCGAGCCTGCTGCTCGGCACCGAACCGGTGTGGGCCGTACTGATCGGAGTCGGTTTCGGCGGGGAACACCTGACCGCTATCGCGCTGGCCGGCATCGCCCTGGTCCTGACCGGCGTCTACTGGGGCCAGCGGGTGGAACGCTCCGCCCGGGAACCCGGCACGGCCGGCACGGCGGCACCCGCCGCGGTCAGCGGATAGAACGTTGCGTCCGGGATTCCAGCGCACGCACCACAGCGGCCATGTCCTCGGCACCGTAGCCCGCCGCGTCGGTCTCGGCGAAGAGGGCGCGGCACACGTCCAGCAGCGGCGACACGATACCCGCCTGCCGGGCCGCGTCCACCACGAGCTCACTGTTGTAGAACACGTCGCGGATGGCCGCCTGCACCTCGAAGTCCCGTTCCCGCAGCTTGCGCCCCTTTATCCGGGAGACCGCGCTGGCCATCGGACCGGCGTCGAGGGCAGCGCTCAGCGTCGCGAGATCGAGTCCGTGCCCGCGGGCGAAGTGGAACGACTCGGCCAGCCCGGTGACCATGCTGATCAGGAACGTGTTCACGGCCAGCTTCATCAGCAGTGCCCCCGGCACGTCGCCGCAGCGCACGATCTCCCGGCACATCGGCCGCAATACGTCCTCGACCTCCGGGTTCCCACCGGCGATCATCACCACCAGGTCGGCGGTCTCGGCCGGGCCGCGGGAGCCGGAGACCGGAGCCTCCACGTACGCGCCACCGGCGCCGGCCACGTCAGCGGCGAGACCGGCCGAGTACGCCGGCGCGGTGGTGCCCATATGCACGATCGTCCGCCCGGCGACCAGCTTCGCGAACTCGCCGGTCCCCCGCCGCAGCACGTCGTCGATGACCCGGTCGTCGGCAAGCATGAGGATCACGGTCCGGGCGGCGGCGAAGACACCGGCTGGGTCGGCGGCCACCGACGCCCCGGCCGCCCGTAACGGCTCGGCCCGTTCCGGGCTACGGTTCCACACGATCAGTTCGGTTCCGGCCCGGGCCAGGTTGAGGGCCATCGGCTGACCCATGACGCCGAGCCCCACGAATCCAACGGTCACATCGCCGACGCTACGACCTCGGGGACGCGCCTCCACCGGCCAATTCCGAACCGCTGGACTGCAACGATCCCGCGGCGTCACGCCGGCCGTCGCCCGCCGATCCGCGACGACATCCACGAGGCCCTGCGGCAACGCATACGGTGTCCGGGAACAGGGTCCGGCGCCACGGTAGGTTCGCCGCATGAACGCGGAGCGAGACGAACGGATCATGACGGCGTACGCGGCGGGTGAAGAGACCCCGGGTATAGCGGCCCGGTTCGGCGTCACGACGGATGAGGTTCTTCGGATCGTGGCCACCGGCACCATGCCGCCGACCGCGCCGGCAGCCGGCAGGCCCCTGCCGGCGAAGGCGTCATCGGGGATGGCCGTGGCCGGCTGGGTTCTGCTTGTCCTGGGACTTCTGGGCCCGTGCCTGATCGGCGTCGCCTGGCTGGCGGTGTATTACCTGTCAGCCGCGGCCTGGCCGGTCGAGGCGTGGGGTGTCGGAAACGTCGCCGCCGGCTTGATCATCATCTTGCTGGGGCTTTTCGTCGTGTCGGCGGCAATCACGTTGATCATGCTCTCGCGCCGGAAGCGACGGCAGGCCGGCTCGCGATGATCGATCCGGCGGCGGACCTCACCCTGCCACGGGCGGGACGACTCAGGGAACGGCCCGCTGTTGAGCATCCGGTTGCGCCGGGGTGGTGCGCCGCCTGACGAACCGGACCACCAGCACCACGATCAGGATCGTCATGAGCGGCGCCCCGGGGAACTTCACGAATCTGGGCAGTCCTCCCCCGTCCGGCAGGACCGAGAACGCCGCGACGATGCTGACCAGCATGAACGCGTTTGTCCGCAGGGTCGTCGCGGCGAGCAGGGTGAGCGGCCAGAACACATACCAGGGGTGGAACACCGGCGAGAGCAGAACCACGGCGGCCATGGTGAGGGCGGCTCCCCGCAGTGCGGTCCGCTCCCGGTCCTCGGCGCTCAAGGTTCTGACCAACAGCACGATGAGTACGATGCAGAGCGTTACGAGGGCCAGCGCCCGCACCGCGGGCACGGCGTCGAAGCCGGGATGCACCAGCTGTCCGGCATAGGTGAGTGTCATGCCGACCGCCGTCGGCGGTGACGTGAACTGGATGACCGACGCGCTGCCCCGCATCGCCGGGATCCACCCGAAGCCGAGACCGCCGGCGACCGTGACACCGGCCAGCGCCGCCAGCGACGCCCCGCCGACGAGAAGTGCCGGCCGGGGCAGTGCGCGCAGGCAGGCGGCCAGCCTGGAAGCGGCGCGGGCCGCGGGACGGGCGGCGATCAGCACGGCGAACGGGACGACCACGACGGCGGTCGCCTTCACGGCCACCGCGAGACCGAGCAGGAGGCCGCCGGCGAGCAACGGGAGCGGGCGCGCGTCCGCCCGTACGATCAGGAAGAGGCCGGCCACCAGCAAGCCGATCATGACCGCATCGTTGTGCGGCGCGGCCAGCAGATGCGCCCCGACGAGCGGCCCGGCGAGCGCCACCCAGATCGCCCGTCCCGGCTCGATGCCGCAGCGGCGCGCCAGCGCCGGCAGGCAGGCGGCGACGGCGAGGATCGACGCGAACGTGACCAGCCGGAACACCACGATGATCCCGGTCAGCGAACCGCCCAGCTTCACCGCGGCGCCGGCGATGATCAGGAACAGCGGGCCGTACGGGGTCACGCTGTCCCGCCAGATCTCCGAGACCATCTGCACCCAGGTGCAGGGCAGAGCGTTGATCCCGTGCAGGTACGGGTCGACGCCGTGCACGAACATCTCGCCCTGGCAGGCGTAGGAGTACACGTCGCGGCTGCCCATCGGCGGCACGAACAGGAACGGCAGCAGCCAGAGCAACGCGGTCCCCGCCGCCCACCGCAGTGTCGGCACCCGATCACGGCCGGACCACCAGGCCCAGGCCTGAGCCGCGGTGCCGAGCAGCCAGAACCCGAGGACGACCGGCCCGAAGTCGCTCCGGGCGACCTTGACCGGATCGGTGGCCAGGTCGGCGCCGGGCAGTGCCCCGCCGAGCCAGCCGGCGACGGCGAGCATCAGCGAACCGGCGAACCCGAGCCAGCGGAGGAACGTCAGCGACACCGGGGCCATGCTGGGGTCACCTGATGAACGCCGGCGAACCGATCGGCTGACACTTCGCCAACGCCGCCAGTGCGGTTCTGTCGCCCCCGTACCCGGATCCATAGCCGTCGAGCTTCGCGTATCGAGGCAAGCCGGTGCCTGCCGGGGTGGTACGTGTCACCGCACGACGCGGTATTCGAGGTGCGTGACCAGCGACGCGGAGCGGGATCCGATCTGTTCCAGGTCGAGCGGCGGCACACCGTCGAACAGGCTGCTCGGCCGGGCCGTCACCGAGCGGCTTGCCGGCGCTGAGGTCGTCGCCGGTGACGAAGCCGTCGACCGAGACGGAGAGGGATGCGAAGACGAAAGCCATGGCTCTGCCCTTCCTCGAACCGCTTGCAGATTGCAACCGACGCTAAACTACAATCGGTTCAGGAGGAACGGGGAGACGATGCCGAACACCGAAGAGCACCGGTCCGGGTGCCCGATCAACCTCTCTCTGGAGGTGCTGGGCGACAGATGGTCGCTCCTGGTCATCCGGGACATGATGTTCGGCAACCGGCGGCACTTCCGCGCCCTGCTCACCGGCTCGGACGAGGGCATCGCCACCAACATCCTGGCCGACCGCCTGCACCGGCTCACCGAGGTCGGCATGATCACCTCGGTTCCCGACCCCCGGCACAAGCAGCGCATCCTGCTCAGCCTGACCGAACCGGCGATTCAGCTCGTGCCGGTGCTGGCACATCTCGGCGCCTGGGGCCGCCGGCACCTGCCGGTCACACGGGAGCTGGCCATCCGTGCCGAACTGCTCGAACGCGGCGGACCGGAGCTGTGGGAACGGTTCATGGACGAGTTGCGGGTGCTGCACCTCGGCGCCCCGGGCACTCCGGGGGCGCCCTCGGTCCTCGCCGAGCTGACCGCCGCGTACGAGGCCGAGATGGCGCGGTCGCAGGCCCCGGCGACGTGACACCCTGACGTGGACCGCCGCCATACCGGTAGCTTGCTGGCATGCATCCCCAGGTACAAGCAGCGGTTCCGGTCGTCTACGTGCGCGATCTGGAACTCAGCCGCGCCTTCTACGCACGGTTCGGATACGGCGAACAGCGAGCGGGCGGCGAGAGCGACGCCCGCTGGTGCTATCTGCAGTGCGGCGAACACACGCTACTGCTGGCCTGCGTTCAGCCCTTGCTGATCCAGGTCGAACTCCCCCTGCTGATCTACCTGTACGTCACGGATCTCACCGTCGTGCGCCTGAACTTCGAGCAGGACGGCTACGACTTCGAACTCGTGGGCTACCCGGATCACGCGCCCGGGGGTGAGATGCGTACCCGTGACCCGGACGGCAACGTCGTACTGATCGGCCAGCGCACTGCCGTGCCGGCGAGCTCCAGGCTCGCACCCACCGTCTCACAGGCACGCTCCTCCCTGATCAAGCAGGCGGCCGAGGCCATCCATCGCCGCGGCGGAGCACCGTCCTCCTGCCAGGTTCCCGGCACCGACGGCAGCCACTGCACCCATCCGGCGGAGGTCAAGCTCGCCGATTCGTGGGGCTCGACGGTCTGGAGCTGCCTGTCCCACGCGGACGAGGCGTTGATCAACGCCTCGGGCGCGTTCATCGCCACCGAGGACGCCGGAGGACTCGGCCCCTGGCTGAGCAGGCGCCGCCCTCAGTCGGGCGGCTGACTCCCGCCGATCGCCGCCGCGGCGGACCGGGTCCGGTGTGCATGTCGACCACCGGACCCTGTCCCGGGCTATCGGACGAAACGGATCTCCGGGAATCCGGGATGCGGAGCCCTGAGCAGCCAGCCGTCCCGGCCCCGCAGGTGCCGATCGAAGAAGGCCCGGAGGTACGTGCGCTGGACCGTGACGCAGCGGCGCGGGTCGAGGGTGCCGATCTGCTCGGCCACCTGCTCCGGAGTGAGGCCGAGCACCGGCGCGGCCTGCGGATAGAACACCTCGCCGTCGTTGAACGAACCGTGGGTCGTGCCACTCAGGCTCAGCTCCCGTCGCCACCCCCGCTGATTCGCCCAGAACGCGTCCCAGGTGGGATCCTCCGGCCCGCTGCCGTGGTCACTGCTCAGCAGCAGGAACGGCCGCCCGGAGCCCGCGACGGCCGCAGCGCCGACGAACGTGCCGTCCATGTTGACGCCGGCCCGGACCCGCGGGTCGCTGTGCATGGTGGCCGCGGCGGTGCTCCCGCCGAGGGAGTGACCGAACATGCCGACCCGGGTCAGGTCGAGGGCGCCGCACAGACCGTCCGGGAGCGCGCGGTTCGCGGCGTCGGGGTTGCGGCCGGCGTCGATCGCGGCCAGCTGGTCCAGGACGAACCGGGCGTCTGCCTCGCGGACCGCGGCGGCCTGCGTGATGACCGACTCGTCGATGTCCGGCGGGATCATCGCGACCTCGATCCGTCCGTCGGGGAACTCGACCTCGGACGCGTCATGGGTGTGGTCGATGGTGACCACGATGTAGCCGTGCGAGACCAGCTCCTCGACCAGCACGGTTCCGGTGCCACGGCCGCCACCGAGACCGGGCGAGTAGAGCACCACCGGCCGGCCGCCCCGCAGGCGGTCCACCGGCGCCCCGGCCCGGGCGTGCGTGTCCGTCGCCCGCACCATGTCGGCGGGGAAACCGAACACCTCGGCGAAGTGCGGCACCGCGCCGGGTGACAGCCACGGCGCCACGGGGTGGCTGCGGGTGTCCCGCGCCGGGTACCAGATCTGCACCATGATCTCGCGTACCGGGCGGGACGGCACCCAGGGGTCCGTACGCGTGCGGTCGATCAGATGAAGTGAGACGGTGCCGAGGCGTGCCGGTCCGGTCGGCGGGGGCAGGACGATCCCTCCGGCTCCCGTCCGGCGGAGAGACCGGCCGTAGGCGGCGCCCGGCGCGGCGACCAGGCCGAGCCCGGAGGCAAGCACGGCGGCTGTCAGCAGCTGGCGACGGCGTAGTGGCTGATCGGTGGGCTTCTTCAACATGGCGATCACGCTGCCCGCCACCGATCGCGCTGTCGCCGGGGCCGCCCGCCGGTCCGTGGTGGGGTTATCCTCACCCCGCGCCGGAGCGACCCTCATGGCCGCCGCGCCGCACGATGTCTACCTTGATCACGTGACCTCGACAGATGCGGCCCGTAGCGGCGCGATATTCACCGCCCTGGGCACCCTGTGGCCGGCGGGTGGCGCGCGCGCCACCGCCCACACCATCGCGGGGCTGCCGGCCGGTGCGGTGTCCTTCCTGTTCGCCTGCGGCCTGCCGGCCGGTCTCGTCTACAGCGCGGTGTGGAGCCTGCTGTACGCACCGGCCGCCGACCGGGTCCGGACGATCGTGCTCGTCGTCCTCGCCGTGGTCGTCCCGCCGTTGGTGCTGCTGACCGTGCCGTGGCTCACCGCACTGCAGCGCCGGCGGTTCCGCGGGCTGCTCGGCATCGAGATCCCCGCGGCGCGCCGGGACGGGCGGCGGCTCCGTGACATGGGCGCGGCCGGCACGTGGCGGCAGCTCGCCTACCACGTGCTGTCGCTGTTCACCGGCGTGTTCGGGGCCGCCGTGGTGATCGCCCTCTGGTTGTCCGGTGCCGGAACGGCGGTGGCCCTTCTACTTGGCCTGGCCGGCGCCCGGGACAACGGATGGCCGCCCGGCACCGGCGCGGCGCTGCTCGCCGCCGTACCGGCCGTGCTGGTCGCCGCCCCCTGGGTGGCGCGGTACGTGGCCCGCGCCGACACCTCCCTGGCCCGGGCGCTGCTGGGCCCCAGCCGCAACGAGCGACTGTCCGGCCGGGTGGAGTCGCTGTCGCGCAGCCGGGCCGACATCGTCGCCGCGACCGACGCCGAGCGCCGCCGGATCGAACGCGACCTGCACGACGGCGCCCAGCAGCGGCTGGTCTCCCTGGCGATGAACCTCGGCATGGCCCGCGCCGGTCTCACCGATCTGCCCGGACCGGCCCGGCAGGCCATCGAGGCCGCCCACGACGAAGCCACCCAGGCCCTCACCGAACTGCGCGAGTTCGTCCGCGGCCTGCATCCGGCCGTGCTCGACGACCGGGGCCTCGACGCTGCCCTGTCCGGCATCGCCGCCCGGGCCCCGCTGCCGGTGCGGGTGACCGTGACGATGAGCGAGCGGTGCTCGCCGGTCGTCGAGGCGATCGCCTACTTCGTCGTCTCCGAGGCTCTCACCAACGTCGCCCGGCACGCCGGAGCCACCCGGGCGGAGGTCACCGTCGACCGCACCGGCGACCGGCTCCGCGTCGCCGTCACCGACGACGGCCGTGGCGGTGCCACTCTCGGCGCCGGCGGCACCGGGCTGCGCGGGCTGGCCCAGCGTGCCGCCTCGGTCGACGGGACCCTCACCGTTCTCAGTCCGGCCGGCGGGCCGACGACGATCACCGTGGAGTTGCCATGCGAGTCGTGATCGCGGAGGACTCGGTCCTGCTGCGGGCGGGTCTCACCAAACTGCTCACCGACGGCGGGTTCGATGTCGTCGACGCCGTGCCGGACGCGGCACAACTGCTCGAAGCGGTCGCACGGCACCGCCCCGACCTGGCTCTCGTCGACGTGCGGATGCCACCCACCCACACCGATGAGGGCATCCGGGCCGCCCTGGTCATCCGGCACGAGTATCCCGAGATCGCCGTCCTGGTCCTGTCGCAGTACGTCGAGGAGCGTTACGCCACCGACCTGCTGTCCGTCCGCACCAGCGGGGTCGGGTACCTCCTCAAGGACCGGGTCGCCCACGTGCCGGACTTCCTCGACGCGCTGCGCCGGGTGGCGGCCGGAGGCACCGCGCTCGACCCCGAGGTGGTCGCCCAACTGCTCGTACGGCACCGGACCGACCCGATCGACCGGCTCACCCCGCGCGAGACGGAGGTTCTGCGACTGATGGCCGAGGGCCGCTCCAACAACGGCATCGCCGACGCGCTGAAGGTCAGTCCCAGTGCCGTCGAGAAGTACGTGAGCAGCATTCTCGCCAAACTGGATCTGCCTCCCACCGACGCCGACCACCGCCGGGTCCTCGCCGTCCTGAAGTACCTGCGCGCCTGACCCCTTCATGCCACCGAACCGGCTCGATCGGCGCCGATCACGTCGGCCGGTGGACGACAGTCGAAAGACGGTCAGCAGGAGTGGTCAGAAAGTGGCGGTGATCTGCTCCGGGGACAACCGGGAGTCGGCGATCAGGACGGTGATGTCCCTGGTCAGCGGCGTGCCGGGTTTGATCTTCAGAGGATCCTCGTAGGCCAGGGCAGCGCAGACCCCGTTGTAGTCGCCGGTCCGGGCGAACCAGCGGTCGGCTCCGGACAGGCCGGTGAAGACGAGGGTGTACGCGTCGTCGACGGTCAGTGCCAGCCACGGATCGGTGGAGCCGTGGGGTTCGGCGCCGGACGGGGTGAACGCCACGGCCCGGCCGGAGGTGGCCCGCCAGAAGAAGCCGCCGTAACCCGCTCCCCCGGTCCGGCCGTTGGTGGCGGGGCTGCCGATCGTCACCTCGGCCTCGCCCGGCGTGCTCAGGGCGTACGAGAAGGAGAGCCGCCAGCCGTGCGGTGCGGGACCGGCGGTGACCGACCGCTGTTCGCGCAACAGGAGGCGGCCGTCGGCGTCGCACCACCGCAGGTTCTCGGTGAAGCCGCCGGGGACCGGCGTGCGGCCGTCGGACAGCACCCGCCCGTGGTCGTCGCGCCAGACGTAACCCTCGTCGCGCACGTAGGTGCGGCCGCCCCAGACGTTGACGCCGTCGACGTCCTGCATGGTCACCGAGACGCCGAGGTGCCAGGGGTGATCCTGCGGGAATTCCTCGGTGACGACGGCGCCGCCCAGTGTGCGGACCGGGTGCAGGTAGGGCCGCGGCGCGAGGCGGATGTCGACCTCGGGAGTGGCCGCATAGGTGGCCACCGGCGTGCTGTCCACGTGCAGCTCGGTCATCCGGTCCCCTCATTACAGGAAAGCGCTTTCCAGCAGCCTAGTGGCAGGGGTTTCACGGGTGCAAGTGGGAGGCGCCAGGAGCGGCCGGGTACGGATTTAAGGAAAACCAAAGAAAGCGGTTGCGGAACCGCGGCTACCTTGGTTCCGGAACAGCGAAAGGTTTCCACCGATGGGCAACTCAGAAACGGCGACGGCAATCGACGTCCGTCGTGGCGACCACTACGCCGGCCGGTCCCGTGAGCAGCGTGAAGCCGACCGGCGGGACCGGATCGTCGCCGCGGCCGTGCACCTGTTCGCGACCCGGGACTACGACGGCGTCACGATCGCGGACGTCTGCGCGCACGCGAAGGTGTCGAAGCGCTACTTCTACGATCACTTCGCCGATCGGGAGGACCTGCTGCTGGCCGTCCACCGGGAGCAGAACGACTGGCTGCTCGACGCACTGTTCGCGATGAGCCCGCCGCGTCCGGCAACCGTCGAGGACCTGCTGCAGCCGGTGATGCGGGCGCTCGTCGGGCTGCTGGCCGAGCATCCCGAGCAGGCCCGGGTGATCTATGTGAACGCGCCTCGGATGGAGCTGCGGCGGCGCGGCCTGCTGCGGGCCGAGGCGGCCCTGTTCGGACGGTTGCTGCGGCCGTTGCTGCCCTCGGCGGGTGACGGGACCCGCTTCGACCGGATCATGCTGGCGCTGGTCGCGGGCATCTCCGAGGTCATCATCGAGTGGGTGGGCGACGGGATGTCCGCGCCGGCCGACGAGTTGGCCGACCACCTCAGCGGGCTCGCGGTGGCGATGCTGGAGAGCGCCGCGGCGCCGGGCGGCCGGTGACGACCGCCCGGCACCGAACCGTCGCTGACGGCGCGGCGCCACGCGACGGCGCGGGCCCGCCGGGAGCGGACCTTCTCAATGGATGCGGCGGAGACGGTTGAGGGCGGTCTGAGCCACCACCACGACGGCGAGGAAAGCACCACTGATCACTTGCTGCCAGTTGCTGTTCAGGTTGCCGACCTGGTTGATCATGTTCTGGATGACACCGAGCAGAAGCACCCCGGCGACGGTTCCGCCGATGCTGCCCGCGCCCCCGGTGAGCAGCGTGCCGCCGATGACGACGGCGGCGATCGCGTCCAGCTCCATGCCGGCGCCCAGGACCGTGACGCCCGAGCCGAGCTTTGCCGCGTTGATGGCTCCGGCAAGGCCGGCCAACAGCCCGGACAGGACATAGACCCCGAGTTTGGTACGCCGGACCGCGACACCCATGAGTCCGGCGGCGTCCTCGCTGCCCCCGACGGCGAACACCGACTGCCCGAACCCGGTACGGGACAGCGCCACCATACCGATCAGTACCAGGAACGCGGCCAGCCACACCTGATGGCCGACGCCGAGCAGCGATCCGGTGCCGAGCGAGCCGAACGCGTCGTTCCCGACGACGTAGGTGGTGGAGCCCTCGTCACTGATCGCCCGCATCAGTCCGCGGGCGCCGAGGAGCGCGGCGAGGGTGACGATGAAGGGCGCCATCCGGGTGTACGCGATGAGCAGCCCGTTGAACAGCCCGATGCCCCCGCACACGGCAAGCGGCACGAGCACCGCCTGGACCACGCCGTAGGAGGAGGCCCAGGCCGCGAGCACCCCGCCGAGCACGTAGAGCGACCCGACCGACAGGTCGATGCCGCCGGTCAGGATCACGAACGTCATGCCGAGCGCGATCAGCATCGGCGGCGCGGCCGCGACCAGGATCGTGCCGGCGTTGTCGAGGCTGCGGAAGTCGGGGAACACGGCCAGCGCCACGAGCGTGACCGTGACCAGTACGGCGAGCGCGCCCTGACGCTGGACGAGCCCGACGATCCGGTCGGTGCGATCGGCCCGGCCGGCACCGCGTGGCCCGGTGGAGGCGGTGGCCGGGACCCCGGCGTTCAGGGTCTTCATCGGGTCTTCCTCTCACGGGCCACGTAGACGGCGACCAGGATGATGACGGCCTGCGCCATCTCGGCCGTCGACGGGCCCAGATCGTGCTTGATCATGGTGGCGATCACAAGCTGCATCAGAATCGCGCCGGCGACGGTGCCGACGACCTTGACCTTGCCGCCGGTGAGCGGGGTGCCGCCGACGACCACCGCGGTGATCGCGGACAGTTCGATGAGCAGTCCGACCGCGGACGCGTCGCTCGACTGGATGCGGGCCACCGACAGCAGGCCGGCGATCGAGGCGAGTACGGCGCACGCCACGTAGACCGTGATGAGCACCCGCTTGACCGGGAGGCCGGCAAGTTCGGCGGCCGGCCGGTTACCGCCGACGGCGAGCAGGCGGCGGCCGAACACGGTGCGGCGGACCACGAACGCGACGACCAGCACCAGCGCCGCGGCGATCCACACGAGAACCGGCAGCCCGAACAGGTCACCGGCACCCAGGTGAAGCATGTCCGGGTTGCGGATGTCCTTCAGTTTCCCGTCGGAGATCACCACGGCGAGGCCACGGCCGCCGACGAACAGGGCGAGGGTGGCGACGATCGGCTGCAACCCGACGCGGGCCACCAGCAGTCCGTTGATCAGGCCGACGGCCAGGCCGGCGACCAGCGAGGCGAGGATCGCCGCGACCACGCCGTAGCCGAGATAGAGCGGGATGAGAGCGGCGGCCAGCGCCATCACCGAACCGACCGACAGGTCGATGCCCTCGGTGCCGATGACCAGGGCCATGCCGAGAGCGACGATGACGATCGGCACGACCTGGATCAGCTGGATCCGCAGGTTGCTCATGGTCAGGAAGTAGGGGGTGAACACTACGTTGTACGCGATCAGCAGGGCGATCGCGAGGTATACGCCGTAGTCGGGCAGCCATCTCCGTACCCGCGAGAGGTTTGCGGGTTTGCTCGTGATGGTCGAAGTGGTCATGCGGGACTCTCCGGTGCGGCCGCGGCGATGCTCGCCATGAGGTCTTCGGTGGTGACCCGGTCGCCGGTGAGATGGCCGACGACCGCTCCGTCGCGCAGCACGACCACCCGGTCGGAGCCCTCGACGAGTTCCTCGGCGTCGGAGGAGACCAGGACGACGCCGAGTCCTTCGGCGGCCAGTTCCTCGATCAGGCTCTGCACCTCGGCCTTGGCGCCGACGTCGATACCGCGGGTCGGCTCGTCCAGGAGCAGGACCTTCGGCCCGGTGGCGAGCAGCCGGGCGAGCAGGACCTTCTGCTGGTTGCCGCCGGACAGGTCACCGACGCGCTGGTCCGGGCCGGACGCCTTGATCCGCAGCCGGGTCATGTACCGCTCGACGATCTCGTCGATCCTCGCGTCCGAGACGATGCCGAACCGGCTGGTCCTCGAGAGGACGGCGAGAGCGATGTTGTCGCGTACGGAGAGACCGGGGACGATGCCCTCGGCCTTGCGGTCCTCGGGCTGGACCGCGATCCCGGCCTTGACCGCGCGTTCGGTGGTGGGCCGCTTCAGCGTGACGCCGCCGACCTCCACGGTCCCGCTGTCCAGCGGGTAGGCACCGCCGATCGCCTTGATCGTCTCGCTGCGGCCGGCGCCGAGCAGGCCGCCGAGTCCGACCACCTCACCGGGCCGCACGTCGAAGGTGACGTCGTGGAGCTTGGTGCGGCTGGTCAGCCCCCGGGCACGCAGGACCGGCCCGGCGCCTTCCGGGGTGTCGTGGTCGCCGCCGAACTCGGTGAAGCCCTGCCGGCGTACCTCGGACATCTCCCGGCCGAGCATGAGCGACACCAGTTCGATGCGTTCCAGGTCGGCCAGCCGGCCGGTGTGCACCAGTTTGCCGTCACGCAGGATGGTGACCGCTTCACAGATCTCGTAGAGCTCGTCCATCCGGTGCGAGACGTAGACGATGCCGATGCCCTGGCCGTGCAGGCGGCGGATGACCGAGAAGAGGGTCTGCACCTCACGCGGCTCGAGCGACGAGGTGGGTTCGTCCATGATGACCACGCGCGCGTCGATCATGACGGCGCGGGCCAGAGCGACCATCTGCTGGACACCGAGCGGCAGGGTGCCGAGGCGGCGGCGGACGTCGGCGGTGACACCGTACTCGGTGAGGATGTCGCGGGCCTGGCGTTCCATCCGGCCGCGGTCGATCATGCCGAGGGCGTTGCGGGGCTCGCGGCCGAGGAACAGGTTCTGGGCCACACTCATCAGCGGGATGAGGTTGACCTCCTGGTAGATGGTGGAGATCCCGGCGCGCTGGGCGTCCGTCGGAGCGGCGAACGAGCGGGGTTGTCCCTGGTAGCGGATCTCTCCGCGGTCCGGCCGGTAAACGCCCGTCAGGACCTTGATCAGCGTCGACTTGCCCGCCCCGTTCTCCCCGACGAGGGCGTGCACCTCCCCCGGCTGCAGGGTGAACGAGACCCCGTCCAGCGCCTTGACGCCGGGGAATGTCTTGGAGACGTCGACGACCTCGAGCAGCGCCATCCGGCGACCGCCTTCCTTGCTGCGGGCCCGGGGGGCGGGCCCCCCCCCCCCCCCCCCCGGGGGGGGGGGGGAGGCCGCGCGCAGGGGGGGGGTGGGGTTGCGGGGGGCTGTTGCCCCGAGGGGGTTTATTTATTGAAGGGCCCCCCCCGC
>NZ_JBFAAI010000035.1:0-93159 GCF_040639655.1 Actinoplanes sp. NPDC023801
GCCGGCCAGCACGGCGATGAGCGGGTCTGGGCGATCGAGGACTGCCGTGCCATTACCCCGCACCTGGAACGTAACTACTCGCCGCCGGCGAACGCATCATGCGCGTACCACCCAAGCTGATGGCGCACGCCCGCGACGGCGCCCGCACCTACGGCAGGTCCGACCCGATCGACGCCCTCGCCGCCCTGCGCGACCCCGACCTGCCCACCGCGCACCTCGACGGATCCGAACGCGACCTACGGCTACTCACCGAGCGCCGCGACGACCTGGTCGCCGAACGCACCCGTGCCGTCGACCCGCTGCGCTGGCACCTGCACGACCTCGACCCGCAGTGGGCCCCGGCCGCGGTCGCTGATCAGCATCCGCGCCTTCACCACCATCGCCGACCAGCTGACCGGACGCACCGGCACCGTCGCCCGCATCGCCCTGGCCATCACCGAACAGTGCCGGCGGCTCACCACCGAGATCAACATCCTGGAAACGAGATCACCGCGCTCGCCAGGAAGCTGGCGCCCGCGCTGCTCGAGATCCTGGTTGCGCGGCACTGACCGCCGCGAAGATCGTGGGCGAGACCGCCGCCATCGGCCGGTTCAAGTCCGCGGCGGCCTACGCCCGCCACAACGGCACCGCACCCCTGCCTGTCCGGTCGTCCAACCGTGCCCGGCACCGGCTCAGCCGCACCGGAAACCGGCAGCTCAACGCCGCCCTGCACCGCATCTCGATCACTTAGGCCCGCTGCCAACCACCAGCCCAGACCCTCATCACCCGCCGCAAAGCTGGCGGCGACGGCGGCATGGAAGCCCTGCGCATCCTCAAACGGCGCCTCTCCGACGTCATCCACCAAGCCCTCCGCGCCAGCACCCACCAGCCGATACCCGCTCCTTGACAGAGGAGCAAATGGAAGCCGAACGGCTTGGGCCGCGTAGCGGCGTGCTCGATCGTTGGTCGACGATGGCAGGATGACGCTTCCGGCACCGGTGACAGGAGACGACCCATGCGACCACGGTTGAATCTGATCCTTCTTGGTGTCCGGGACGTCCTCAGTTCTGTGGCGTTCTACGAGGCTCTGGGCTGGAAGCGCTCCGCCTCAGGGTCCGACGAGTTCGCGCTGTTCGACCTGGGCGGCGTTGCCGTCGCGTTCCAGTCCAGGGAGGCGTTCGCCGCCGATGCCGGGCTTACCGATCATGGGCCGGGTGGGTTTGCCGGCTTCGCGCTCGCGTACATCGCACGCAGCCCCGACGACGTATACCGGATCATCGCGAAGGCCAAGGGCCTGGGCGCCACGGTCACCCGGCCGGCAGGGGCCAACGCCTGGGGACACAACGGCTACTTCACCGACCCCGACGGCCACCTGGTAGAGGTGCTGTACGAGGACGGCTGGAAGTTTGACGACCGCGACAACCTGGTCCTCTGACTGAGCCACTGAGTTCCTGCCGTGGCACATCTTTGGCAGTGCAACGCTTACGGGTACCGGGTCAGCAGCTGGTAGGCGAAGAACGCGGTCTGGAGACCGATGTAGTTGCCGGAGAGCAGGATGAGGAGGGCGCTGCCCCAGCCCATGCCACGTATTCGTACTTCCCGGTGGGCGACCTTCTCCTTGATTGTTGCGGCCAGGTCCCGGAACAGCATGGGCGTGTGCCACCAGCACGCCGCCACCATGACGAGGGTGGCGAGGGTGACGTCGTCGCTCACCGTGCTGAGGAACTCGGGGAGCCCGTACCGGCTGGCGTCGCGACCGGCGTCCAAGAACAGGTGCATAGCCCCGCGGAAACTCAGGGCGAGACCCAGGATGACGCCGATCACCGAGTAGGTGCCTACCAGTTCGAGGTAACGCCTCATCGAGGGTAACCGCAGCGGGACCGTGAAGATGACTAGAACTTGGGTCAATGTGGACGCGGCCAGCAAGACGACGATGCCCATGGCCCAGCCTGCAACTTCCTGCCAGGGGTGGGGAATCGATGCGGGATCGTCCAGGTAGCCGGCGCCGAGGTGCCCGCCGATGATCACGAGTATGGCGAGCGGGATCAGTACTGCCGGGGTGGGAATGTGAGGGCGGTCGACCGGCCCGCCAGCTGGCGGGTCCACCGGCGGTGTGGGAGGTGGTCCTGCGCTGTTGGCCGCTGCGGGTTGACCTTCAGGGGAAAACCTTGGACTCTGTACCGGCTTTTGGCGCTGCGGCCGGGAACCTCGCCTACTCTTGCCCACGCCCCGAGGCTAGCGACCCCTGCCCACAGGGATCGATTCTTAGCCCGCCGGTCATTGACTTCCAGCCGGCTCGGATCTAGGAACGGCGCTACCAGCGACCAGCGTTATCCGCCGAGTTCGGTGGGATCTCAGTTGATAATGACGGCGAGAAGGAAGCGAGTCGCGGCCGGGAACTCAGCGGATAAGAAGGAATGGGGTGTCCTCTGGTGAGTGCCGACGTCGTCGCGCTCGCCGCGGCCGAGCGAGACCTCGACCGGTCCAAGGTGTCCCCGCACACCAAACGGGCCTACCTCCGGCACCTGCGCGCGTACCTCACCTGGCCGGGCAGGCCGGCGTCCACCCCGACGCGATCGGCGCCGAGTCCGCCGTCACCGCCTGGCGCCGGCACCTGCTGACCGAGCGGCTTGCGCCCTCCACCGTCAACCAGGCGCTGGCCGCCGTCACCCTGCTCTACGAGCACGGCGCCGGGATGCGGCTGGAAGTCGACCGGCCCAGCGTGCCGCGGGCCGGCGCCCCGGACGCCCTGGACCGCGCGCAGCAGGGCAAGGCCGAACGAGCCGCCCGCCGCGGCGGCGGCCGCGACTGGGCGATCATCGCCGTGCTGCTCTACTGCGGCGCCCGGGTCAAGGAGTGCGCCCGCCCGGACTACGACGACCTGGTGCTCACCGAGCGCACCGGCATGCTGCGGCTGCACGGCAAGGGGGCGACGAGGTCCGGACCGTGCCGGTACCCCAGGAGGCCCGCAAAGCGCTGCGGGCCTGGCTCGACCACCGCGCCCCGGGGCCGCTGTGGCTGGGGCAGCGCGGCCGGCTCACCATCTCCGGCATCACCCAGGCCGTCCTCGCCGTCGGCGCGGCCGCCGATTTGCCCGGACTGCGACCCCACCGGCTGCGGCACACCTACGCCACCCGGCTACGCCCGGGCGGCGCCGACCCCGCCCAGATCCAGGCGTTGCTCGGCCACGCCTCCATCGAAACGTCGGCCAGGTACTTCCGCGCCGGCGCCGCCGAACAGGCCGCCGTCGTCGAAGCCGCCTTCGGCACCTGACCGCGTGCCGCTCGTGCAGTCAACTGGCGGGCCAGTGTTTTCCGTTGGTCTTGGAGTGGCGCCTACGACGCTTCCATGGACCAGGCGTCAGTTCTCTACCCCGTTCAGAATCCGAATGTCGCGCTCGGCACCGTCACCCAGCTCGGCAAGCGCTTGCTGGTAGCCAGGGCTGTGGTAGGCCGCGACCGCGGCATCGACGCTGTCGAAGCGGATGACGGTGGTACGCAGAGCAGAGGATCCCTCCAGCACGTGTACGGGGTTGCCGCGGGCGAGGAAGACCCCGCCTGCCGCCCGCATCGCCGGGCCGGCCAACTCGATGTAGCGCGCCAGCCTGGCCTCGTCGTGGATAGCGGTGAACGTATTGATCCAATAGGCGGTCATGCTCCTTATGATGCTCCGCTCAGCTGGCCAGATAGGTCCGGGGCCGGGGCACGAAGGTTCGGTGCTGCCCCCGGGAGAGCCGATGTCGGGCGCAGATTCCGAAACCCGCGCCTGACCCGCGCCGCGGTGAGCCGGTCGGGCGGTGACGGTTGCTCCCAGGGTCGGCGTAGATCGATGGCCAGCGGTCGGGCCAGTCGTAGTTGGGTATGGGCGGCGATCATGATCCAGGTCCATCGGTCGGCTGCTCGCGGGTCGCGCAGCTTCGGCCGGGTCCAGCCGAGAGTCCGCCTGAACAGCCGGAACGTGTGCTCCAAACCGAAGCGCCGCAGGTATGCCTGCCAGATCCGGTCCACATCCTCAGGGTCCGCGCCGGTGCGCGAGCACCACAGCCACATGGGCTGTGCATCGCGGTCCCCGGGCAGCCGGGCCAGCACACCGACCCCGGGCAGCAGCACCCGCTCGCGGCGCGGCCACGCCCGGGTTTGCTCGAACAACACCACTGCGCCCTCGGCATGAATCCACGCCGCGAGCACGTCGGCGGCGTCCTGGGTGATCACGCGCAATCCGGCGCCATAATTTGGACAGCTGGAACAGGAACTGTGCCCCGAGTCCGGCGCGACAGCCCAACAACGTCCGCTGCCAGTGGCGGCAGGCCAGGAAAGACACCGACCTCCCCTGGGTAACTTCCCCACACCTTCCGCAAAGCCGTCGCGACGCTCATCGACGATGAGGCAAACACCAAGAGCGCCGCAGCTCGACGGGGCCACGGCAGCGAAGAGGTCACCACGACGTACTACATCGCCGAACCCGCGATCGCACCGGACAACTCGGCCATCCTCGAGCGGCTCGGTGCCGGCCGGACGACCGCCACAAACCCGCCCCGTAACCGCATCCAACAGACCGAATGATCACCGAAGACGAACCGGCCCGCCGGTTCGGGTAAGTAAGGGTTTTCGGGGAACGGGTCAAATAAAAGGACAAAAGCCCTGACCAGCATTCCTGCTGGTCAGGGCATTTCAATGGTCGGGGCCGGCCGGATTCGAACCGGCGTCCTCCTGCTTGCAGCCAAGGCGCGACGACCTCTGCGCTACGACCTCGCCGCGCCGGAGCATACGCGAGCCCACCGACACTTTTCCGCGGGGTTTCAGCGTGCCCGGTCGAGGCCGTCCAGCAGGAGGTCCAGAGTGAACTCGAACTCGACCTGACTGTCACACCATCCCAGCTCGGCCTCGTGGGCCTCACTCGCGACCATCGCCACGAGGTTCGGGAGCAGATCGGCCGGCATCTCCGGGTCCTCGCCGGCGTTCGAGGTGGCGCCGGCGTTCGAGAGGGCTCCGGCGTCCGAGGTGGCGCCGGCGTCCGAGGGGGCCGGGCTGAACACCTCCTGCACGAACCCGAGCGGCATGCTCCCGAACGCGTGCAGCGCCCGGTGCGCGAGCCGGTAGGAGAACCCGGCGCCGATCATGACCCCGATGATCGAGTCGTAGTAGCGCAGCACCGTGAACGGCACCTCCCGCCGGCTGTTGAGCACGCCCGGCCCCCAGCGGTGCCGCAGCATCACCTCGCGCGCCGCGAGGAACCGGGCCCGCAGCAGTGCCTGCCAGCCGGCATCGGTGTCCACCCGTTCGGCGGCTGCGACGACCTCGCCCACCAGCGTCTCGGCAACCCCGTCGAGCAGCGCGTCCTTGCCGCGCAGGTGGTGGTACAGCGACATCGCCTCGACCCCGAGCTCGGCACCGAGGCGCCGCATGGTGAGGGCCGTGATCCCGTCCCGGTCGGCGATCGCGACTGCGGCCCGGAGTACTCGTTCTCGGGTCAACGCCTTGCGCACGTCGCCTACCTTACTGCGTAAGACATCAGCCTTACGGCGTAAGGGAAGAGATCATGGCCCGTACCACCGGAATGTTCTATCTCGGCCTCGCCATCAGCGGCATGCTGGGCTTCTTCGTCACCCGGCCCCGCCTGTACGACGCCGATGACCCCGCCGCCACCCTGGCCAACCTGACCGGCCACCCGAACCTGGCGACCGCCCTGGTCGTCTTCGAGCTGCTGATCGTCCTCACGCAGGCGCTCACCGCGGCCTGGTTCTACCGGCTCTTCCGCACCACGGACCCGGTCTCGGCCGCCGGCATCGCCGCGTTCGGCCTGATCAATTCGACGCTGATCCTGGTCAGTGCCGGTCTGCTCGGGACCGCGAACAGCATCGCCGCCGACCCCTTCGGCGACGCCGCGAACACCGTCCAGCTGCTGTTCACGATCAGCGGCCAGCTGTGGATCGTCGGCGCGGTCTTCTTCGGCCTCTGGCTGATCCCGATGGGTACCGCCGTGCTGAACACCGGACTGATGCCGAAGGCGCTCGGCTGGATCCTGGTAGCCAGCGGGGTTGGCTACGTCCTGCACGCCTTCGTGCGTTTCGACCCGCTGACCTACCTCGCCACGATCGGCGAGTTCTGGATCATCGGCTATCTGCTGATCTTCGGAGTACGCAAGGAGGACGGACGCGAGCCGTCGAAACGGCGGCTCGCCGAGGGCGCAACGGAACCGGTACAGGTCACGTAACCAGGGTCCGGCCACACCGG
Source organism: Actinoplanes sp. NPDC023801 (assembly GCF_040639655.1). Lineage (NCBI taxonomy): Bacteria > Bacillati > Actinomycetota > Actinomycetes > Micromonosporales > Micromonosporaceae > Actinoplanes > Actinoplanes sp. NPDC023801. The sequence goes on from NZ_JBFAAI010000035.1 coordinate 6,213, forward strand.
ACACCTACCGGCTGACCGCCCTCGACGGCGGTCAGCGGCGGCCGACCAGTTCACCCACCTCGGTACGCGACCCGACGCCCAGTTTCCGCAGGATGTTCGACACGTGCACGGCGGCGGTCTTCGGTGAGATGTAGAGCCGCTGGGCCAGCTCCGCGTTGGTCAGTCCGTCACTGATCAGCACCGCCACCTCCCGCTCCCGCGGGGTCAGCGCGGTCGCGCCGGTGACCGCCGCCTCGGTACCGGCCGGGGCCAGCCCCAGTCCGGCGCGCACCCGGTCGAGCTGTGCCACCCGCCAGCCGCCCCACCCGTCGAGCAGTGCCGCGGCGGTCTCCAGCTGCGCGGCGGCCTCGGCTCGACGGTCGGCGGCCAGCAGGCAGCGGGCGGCTCCGACCCGGACCGTGGCACGGATCGCCGGGGCCAGCACGTGCGCCTCCACCACCGACAGATATGCCGCCAGCGCCTCCGCGTGGCGGCCCCGCGCCTCGGCTGTCTGGGCTTCGACGAGGGTCCGGTAGGCGTCCCACACGTCGGCGTCGAGCAACGCGGTGACCAGCTTGTCGAGACGGGCCCGCGGCAGGCCCAGCTCCAGGGCCGCCGAGACCAGGTCGTGGGCCGCCTCGCCGCTGCGCCACGTCTGTCCGGCCAGTGCCGTGAGCAATTCGTCCATGATCCGCTCGGCCCGTGGCAGGTCGCCGCGGCGGCAGGCCAGATGGAACGCGAGCCCTGGAATCGTCGACGGCGGATTGTTCGGCACCGCCTCGAGGTCGGCGATCACCTGCTCGACCCGGTCCAGTTCGCCGGCCTCCAGATAGAGCCCGGCCAGGAACACCCCGTGATAGTCGGCCCAGCGGCCCCGGCGCTGGAACCCGCGGTCCCGTTCCCGTCCCTCCTCCAGCGCCTCGATCGCGGCCCGCAGATCACTGGCCCGCACCGCGAGCCGGGCCCGGCCCTGGAAGTAGGTGGCCACCGCCAGCGACTCGAACCCGGCCCGCTCGGCGGCCGCCCGCATCCGCTCCAGGATCGCCGCGTGCTCGGCCGGCGACGTCGGCGGTTCGTCCTGCACCAGCGCGTTGAGGGCACGGGCTGCCAGCACCCATTCGCCGGCGCGCTCCGCCTCGTCGACCAGCGCCGACAGGATCTTGCGGCCGTGGGCGGCGGTGTGCGAACGCTCGGTCAGCGTCGCGCCCTTCTCCAGCAGCGCGGCCAGCCGGACCGCCGGCAGGTCGAACTCGTCCGCCAGCTCCAGCGCATGATCCGACCAGCGCAGCGCCGCGTCCAGGTCGTCGCGCAGGTAGGCCGACTGGGCGATCGCGGTCATCGCGCGGGCCTGGTCCGCGCCGGGCGGCAGCTGCGCGATCAGGGTCTCGATGTCGTGGGTCAGGGCTCGCATCTCGGCGGTCTCCCGCGACTCCCAGGCGATCCGGACCAGCAGATAGAGCGACTCGGCCCGATCGGTGCTCGTTCCCGCGAGGTCACGCCAGCGCCGCCCGTGACGCAGCGCGTCGTCGAGGAGCCCGGCCAGCCATGCGGCACGCGCCGCGTACCCCAGCAGTTCGGTGTCGTCGGGAAGTTCGTCCAGGCCCGTCTCGGCCAGCTGCAGCGCCTGATAGGCCGACCCGATCGACAGGTAGAGCGCCGCACCCCGGCGGGCCGCCTCGATCATGTCGTCGTAGCGGCCGGCACCGTGCGCGTGGTGCGCCACCATCGCCGGATCCGACGCGCCGCCGCGCAGCAGCACGTCCAGTGCCGTCTCGTGCAGCCGCCGCCGCTGGCGGCCGAGCATCTGGCCGGCGATCGCCTCGCGCACCAGCGCGTGCCGGAACGCGAACTCGTCGTCGCCCGACTCCACCAGCACGCCCCGGGTGACCAGGTCACGCAGCACCGCGATCAGCTCGTCCTCACCGGTGCCGGTCACCTCGGCGAGCAGGTCGAACGGGATCCGGTGGCCGAGCACGGTCGCCGCCTCAACGATCCGGTGGCTGACCGGCTCCAGATCGTCGACCTGCCGGCGCAGCACCTCGGCCAGGCTCCACGGCAGCGGCTGCTCGACCAGCGACTCGAGGTCGTGACCGGGCAGCGCGCGCAGCAGTTCCTCCAGAAAGAACGGGTTGCCGCCGGTCCGGTGGTGCAGTGCCGTGGCGGCCCGCAAGGGCGCCGGTGCACCGGTCTCGGCGGCCAGCCACGCCGCGGTCTGCGCCAGGGTCAGACGATCCAGCCGTACGTGTGCGACCGCGTGCCGTCGTTCCATCCGGGCCAGCAGCCCGGCCACCGGCTGACGACGGGTGACCTCCTCGGGCCGGTACGTGCCGATCAGCAGCCGCGGCCCGCGCTGGTCGGCGAGCCGCTCGAACAGTGCGGCACTCTCCGAGTCGGCCCAGTGCAGGTCCTCGAACACGATCACCGCGGGCGAGTCCCCGATCAGGTCGGCGATCACGGCCAGTCCGGTGTGCAGGCGTTCCACCGGGCTGCGGCGCGGGTCGGCCAGATCAGCCAGCAGGTCGTCGTCCACTTCGGAGCGGCCCTCGACGGCGTCCAGCAGCACCTCGTACGGCCGGGACAGCGACCCCGGCTCGGCCTGCCCGACCAGCACATGTGTCTCGGCCGGCAGCGTCGCCAGCAGTTCGTGCACCAGACGTGTCTTGCCGATGCCCGGCTCACCGGCGATGATCGCCACCGCCGGGTCACGTGACGAAGCGAGCCGCGCCAATCGGCGCAGCTCGCTCTCCCGCCCGATCATCACCGAGCCGGCACCGCCGCGGATGGGTCGCACGACGTCAGCGTACCGGCGGGCTGTCCGCGCGCCGCCGAGGCTTTCCGCGCCCGGCGGGCACGGGCACCCGCCAGCAGCCGTCCCCGTTCGGCGTCGGCGATCAGGCCGCGGTTGCGCTCGTTCGCCAGCTCCAGCATCGTTCCCGGATGCATCAACATGGTCTGTCTCCTCGTTCTCCGTCGATGCATCAATCGTCGCGGGGAAGAGAACTCGCCACATCGGGAGCGTTTACCTATCTTCGCTGCTCAGAACATACTTAGGCGGATCTCCGCAGGGCCTAGGCATGCTTAGGAACACCCTTGGCCATCCCTACGGAGATGCCAGATCCGCCTCACGCCGGGCCCGGCGGTGCAGGTAACGCTGTTGCTGGAGGCTCATCGTCCGCATCGCCGCGGCCTCGAAACCGGCCTGGGCGGCGGCGTGGTCACCGGCCATCGCGTGCAGGTGGGCACGTACCGCGTGCAGCCGGTGGTCCGCGTCCAGTGTGTTCCCGAGTCCGGCGATCAGGTCCAGCCCGGCCGCGGGGCCGTCACGCATCGCGACCGCCACGGCGTGGTTGAGCGCCACCACCGGGTTGGCGGAGACCCGCAGCAGCACCTCGTAGAGCGCGACGATCTGCGGCCAGTCGGTGGCCGCGCTGCTCGGTGACTCGTCGTGCACGGCTGCGATCGCCGCCTGCACCTGGTACGGCCCGATCTCACCCCGGGGCAGCGCATCGCCGACGAGGGCGATCCCTTCGGCGATCAGGCCGGCGTCCCAGCGGGCCCGGTCCTGTTCGTCCATCGGGATGAGCGCGCCGTCCGGGCCGGTACGGGCGGGCCGCCGCGCGTCGGTGAGCAGCATCAACGCGAGCAGGCCGGTCACCTCCGGCTCGGCGGGCAGTTGCCGGTGCAGCAGGCGGCCGAGCCGGATCGCCTCGGCTGCGAGGTCCGGCCGGGCGAGGTCGGGGCCGGCCGTCGCCGCGTACCCCTCGTTGAAGATCAGGTAGAGCACGTGCAGGACGGCGTCGAGGCGCTCGGCCCGTTCGGCCGGCGGCGGCATCAGGAACCGCTGGCCGTGGTCCCGGACCGTCTGCTTGGCCCGGGTGATCCGGCGGGTCATGGTCGCCTCGGGCACCAGGAACGCGCGGGCGATCTCGCCGGTGGTCAGGCCGCCCACGGCACGCAGGGTCAGAGCGATCTGCGACGGCGGCGACAGCGCGGGATGGCAGCACAGGAACAGCAGGATCAGCGTGTCGTCGGTATCCGGAAGATGCGGCCGCTCGACCGGCCGCCACTGTTCCTCGCGCCGGCGGCGGGCCTGCTCGCTGCGCAGCAGGTCGGTGAGACGGCGGGCGGCGACGGTGATCAGCCAGGCACGGGGGTTGTCCGGCACCCCGCCGGTGGGCCACTGCCCGGCCGCCGCGACCAGTGCCTCCTGCACCGCGTCCTCGGCGGTGCCGAAGTTGCCGTACCGCCGCACCACGGCCCCGAGGACCTGCGGCGCCTCGGTGCGCAGCAGGTCCTCGATCCCGCGATCAGGCATCCAGGTCACCGGCACCTTCGAGGATGGGGCGTACCTCCACGTACCAGTTGTCGCCGGGCGTGCCGGGAGCCAGGGTGAGCTGCGCCGCGATCTCGGTGGCCCGGTCGAAACCCGCGCACTCGACGATCGTGTAGCCGGCCAGGACCTCCTGCGTCTCCGCGTACGGCCCGTCGGTCACCACCGGGACGCCGGCCCGCAGCGTGATGCGGCGGGTGTGAACCGGTGCTGCCAGACCGCGAGCCTCGACGAACTCGCCCGACTCCACCAGTCGCTGGTTCCAGGCGGTCATGAATTCGTACAGTGCGGCGGCCTCCGGACCGGACAATGCGTCGTCGGCCTTGCCGGAGAGCCGGTCGAAGTCGTACTGAGAGCCGGTCATCATGATCATGTACTTCACGGTCGCTCCCCCTGCTCTTCGCCGTCGTGCGCCCGATCGTCCGGGGACGGCTGGGCCTGTTCCTGCTCGGCGTCTGCGTCGTGGGCACCGCCGGCGCAGGCGTCCTCGTCGCCGATCCGGTGGCGACCCCGTGGCCTGCCATGACCGGTGCCGGCCGGCTGCACGTCGTCTGCGGCCTCTCGGCGCTGGTACTTCTGCCCTTCGCGGCGCTGCTGATCAACCGGGATCTCGCCCGCAGTCTCCCGGACTCCGCGCGGGTGCTCCGCTGGACGGGCCGGCTGCCGCTGACCGGCCTGATCCTGCACGTGCTGCTGGCGACGGTCGTCCCGCCCGAGGGCTGGCCGCCGCGGCTGCTGTTCGTGACATATGCGATCTGGCTGCTCGCCGTGACCCGCGTGTGCGGCTCCCGGAGCGTGGGAAGGCTCCCGCGGCCGATTGACAGCATGCCGGCAATCGATTCGACTGACATCGATTACCTTCGGAAGGACGCCCGTGAGCCCACCGAACAGCCGTCGTGCCGCCGTCCTGCTCACCGCGGCCACGACCGCGATGCTCACCACCGCGGTGCCCGCCCACGCCGCCCCCTCCGGCCCGGCCACGCCCACCGGGCTCTGGGCCAGCACCATCGGCACCGGCATCTCACTCATCTGGGAACAACCCCGCTCCGGGCCGCGGGCCACCTCCTTCCGCGTCTACGAGGACGACCGGGTGGTGGCGCGGGTCAGCACCCCCTCCACCTACCTGGAGGTACCGTTCGGCAGTTCGCACACCTACACCGTGGCGGCAGTCGACCAGCGCGGGCGGGAGTCGGCGCGGACCTCCCCGGTCAGCGGACAATCCTGGCTGTACGGCTACAACCCCGAGTGCATGCCGGTCGCCGGCGTGACCGTCACGGCCACCGACATCACCGCGACCGGGTTCACCGTGTCGTGGACGCGGCATCCGCTCGGCGGCGACCTGGAACTGCGGGTCGGCGGCCGGAGCCTCGGCCCGGTGTCGACGACCGGCGCCCGGGTGGGCGGCCTGACACCCGCGACGGCCCACCAGGTCGTCCTGCACCGTCCCAACCGCTGTCACATCGGCGGCGGTGGCACCGTTCCGGTCGGGTCCCTCACCGTCACGACCGCCGCGGGCAGCGCCACACCGCCGCAGTCCCCCACCGGCCTGACCGTGTCCGGCCGGACCGACTCCACCGTCGGCCTGACCTGGACCGCACCGCCCGGACCGCGACCGGCCCGGTACGCGGTGCACGACGGCGCGACCCTCGTCGCCGTGACCACCGGCACGACCGCCACCGTGGACCGGCTGCACCACGCCACCTGGCACCGTTTCACCGTCGCGGCGCTGGACGCCGCGGGCAACGAGTCCGCGCCCAGCAACGCCGTCTCGGCGGGCACCGAGACCTGCCTGAGCGAGCCGCCCCGCCCGGCCGTACCGGACGTGACCGCGGTGTCGTCGAGTACGGTGCGCCTGTCCTGGACCCTGGAGACGGCCGCGACCTCGTACACCGTCTTCGACCGGGACACCCCGGTCGCGACGACCCGCTACCCGGAGCTGGTCCTGACCGGTCTGCCGCCGGGATCGGAGCACGTGTACCGCGTGGTCGCCACCCTTCCGCAGGCGTGCGGAGACACGCCGCGCAGCCGGCGCGCCGAGGTCACCACCCCGGACGGCCCGGCGGCCCGGCCGGCGGCGCCCGCCGCTCTCTCCGTCACCGGGAACGCGCCGGGTGCCTGGCCCTCCGGAGCACAGTTGACGCTGGCCTGGTCAGCATCGACCGGCGGGGAGCCGGCCACCGTCCACCGGGTGTACGAGGGCGCCCAGGTGGTCGGCGAGACCACCGGTACGTCACTCACGCTGCCGGTCGGTGCGGCGACCACCCACGAGTACGTGGTCGTCGCCGTCGGCGCGGCCGGCCAGGAGTCCGCGCCGAGTCCGCGCGTCACGGTCCGCGCCACGTACCTGCCGCCGCCGTGACAGACCTTGCTCAGGCTCGGGCGGCGATCCTCGCCAGCGGCAGGGACGAGTCGAGGGCGCCGTACTCCAGGGCGCGGTCCGGGCCGAGACGGGCGGCCACGAACGCGTCGGCGATCTCGGCGGGTGCCTCCCGGATCAGGACCGCCCCCTGCAACGCCAGGGCCAGCGACTCGACCACCCGCCGGGCCGAGCCGGCGGACGCGGCCGGGTCGGCGGCGACATGGGCGATCAGTTTGCGGGTGGCGGCGACGTGCGCGTCGTACACCGGATGGGCCCCCGTCGCCGACGCGATCTCCCGGTCGAACGCCTGCACCGACTCGGGTTCGCGCGCCATGGCCCGCAGCACGTCGAGCGCGATCACGTTGCCGGACCCCTCCCACACCGCCATCACCGGCTGCTCCCGGTAACGGCGGGCCAGCGGGAACGCCTCGGTGTACCCGTTGCCGCCGAGGCACTCCAGCGCCTCGTAGGCGTGGTTCGGCCCGCGTTTGCACACCCAGTACTTGCCGACGGCCGTGGCCAGCCGCCGGAAGGCCACCGACTCGGCGTCGTCGCTGTCGTACGCCGCCGCCAGCCGCATCGCCGTCCACGTGGCCGCCTCGGCCTCCAGCTGCAGGTCGGCGATGACGGCGGTCATGGCCGGCTGGTCGATCAGCACGGACCCGAACGCGCTGCGGTGCCGCACGTGCCAGGCCGCCTCGGCGACGGACTGGCGCATCCCGGCCGCGCTGCCGAGCACGCAGTCGAGCCGGGTCTGCGCCACCATCTCGATGATCGTCCGGACGCCACGGCCCAGTTCGCCGAGCAGCCAGCCGACGGTGCCGTCCAGTTCGATCTCCGAAGACGCGTTCGACCGGTTGCCGAGCTTGTCCTTGAGCCGCTGGATCCGGAAGACGTTGCGGTCACCGCCGGGCAGCACCCGCGGCACCAGGAAGCAGGACAGCCCGCCGGGCGCCTGGGCGAGCACCAGGAACGCGTCGGACTGCGGGGCCGAGCAGAACCACTTGTGCCCGGTCAGGCGCCAGGTACCGTCGCCGGCGTCGACGGCACGGGTCGCGTTGGACCGTACATCGGAGCCGCCCTGTTTCTCGGTCATGGCCATGCCGAAGATCGCCGACGTCTTGCCGGCCCTCAGCTCCGGGTCGTACTCCCGCGAGTAGACCCGCGGCAGCCACTCGGCGGCGAGCGCGGGGGTGAACCGCAGCGACGGCACCACCGCGTGGGTCATGCTCACCGGGCAGGCGTGCCCCGGCTCGATCTGCGCGAACAGCATGAACGTCGCGGCCCGCGCCACGTGTGCGCCGGGCCGCGGCTCGGACCAGCAGCTGGTGTGCGCGCCGTGCTCGATCGCCGCGCCGATGACCCGGTGGTAGCCGGGGTGGAACTCGACGGCGTCGACCCGGTGTCCCCACCGGTCATGGCTGCTGAAGACCGGAGGCGACGTGTTGGCGAGCTCCGCGTCACGCTGGAAACCGGCCCGGCCGACGAGCTCACCGGCCGTGGTCAGCGAGCCCGCCGCCCAGCCGGCGTCGTAGCGGGTGACCGCCTCGACCAGCGCCGGGTTGGTCAGGTACTCGTTCAGGCCCGCGCGGGGTGGCGCCTGGTTGACGACGTCGTGGGTCACCGCAGCTCCTCGAGGACGGATCGGGCGGTGGCGGCGGCCGCGGCACGGGCGGCACGCAGCGCGGTCTGGTCACGTTCCAGGCGGCCGGGCAGCGGATCGCCGAGCCGTGGCGCCAGCGACAGCGTGCTCATACCGTGTGACCAGCCGTCGCGTACCTGCTGCAGGGTCTCCCGGTAGCGGTGCGGGCGGCCCCGGTAGGCGGCGGCCAGTTCCGGGTTCATCCGGCGCAGGTAGCGTTCGACCACCACGTCCGCGGCGCCGTAGGCGGGCTGCGTGCCCGGCGGCCGGGTGGCCAGCACGATCGCGTGGGTGGCGCCGCGGGCGGCCGCCGTGACCACCGGCACCGCCTCGACGATGCCGCCGTCGAGCCAGCGGCGCCCGCGCAGCTCGACCGGGTCGCCGGCGAGCAGCGGCAGCAGCCCGGACGCGTGCAGGCAGCCGACCAGGTCGTCGCGGTCGGTGAAGCCGGTGAGTGCCTCGGCCCGCCCGGTGTCCACGTCGGTCGCGACCATGACGAGCCGTTCGGAGCCCTCGGTGCCGATCAGCGACCCGAACCCGAACAGCTCGTCCACCCGGCGGACCAGCAGCGGCCCGTCGATGACCGGGAGGCCGCGGACGACCCGGCGCACGTCGATGAACTCCGGCGAGGAGAACACCTCGGCGTACGAGTCGGCCATCGGCCCGGCCGCACCGACGGCGATCGCGGTGGCGTTGACGGCACCCGCCGACGTACCGACGATCATGTCCACCGTGTCGAGGAAACCCGACTCCTCGAGGACCGCGGCCATCGCGGCGGACACGATGCCGCGCATCCCGCCACCCTCGATGACCAGCGCGACCGTGGCGCCGTCGTCGTTGTTCCCGGTGCGCCGCCGCTCGGTCAGGACCTGCTGCACGGTGGGTGTGCCCAGCCGCCCGAGACGCACCGCGGCCTTCCTGGTCGCGACGGCCGCACGCTCGGTCTGCGCGGCCGTGCCCTCCGGCTTCTCCGGGGCCACGATCGTGCCCTGCGCCACGGCCACCAGCGTCTCGGTGCCGTCCGCGGCGACGGCGTGCACCTCGCAACGGCAGGACGCCCGCCGCCCGGCCGCCAGCATCACGCTGCCGTGTGCGCGCAGTGTCACGCCGTGCGCCGGCGCGATGTAGTCGATGGTCAGGCCCGAGGTGACCACGTCGGGCCCGAGCGCGGCCCCACCGGCGAACGCGAGCGCCGTGTCGGCCGCATACGCCACGATCCCGCCGTGCACCGCACCGTGGTGGTTGCTGATGTCGGGCCGGATGTCCAGCTCGACGACGGCGCTGCCCTCGCCGAACGCGACCAGCCGGGTACCGAGCATCCGGCTGACGGACTGGTCGGCGAGCACCCGTCGAGCGCCGGCCAGCGCAGATGTCACGGTCATGAATTCCCCCCACGATATGCGGCGCCGAGCGCCCGGAAACAGAACGCCCGGATGCCCTCGGTAACGCTCGCCTGCTCGGCGGCGGACGGCTCGGGGCTGTCCGGCCGGATCCACCCGACAAGCGCCTCCGACACCGCACCCATCACCGCCGACGACGCGAGCCGGGCATCCTGCGGCACGAAGTCACCACTGAACAGCCCGTCCCGGATGATCTGCTCGCCGATGTCGGTGTAGGAGCCGCGATAGACCAGCCGCTCGGCCTCCACCACCGGACTGACCGGCTCGAACAGCAGCGCCCACGCCATCCGCCGGCCCTGCAGGGCCCGCCCGCTGAAAATCCGGATCAGCTCGCCGAGCCGCTCCGAGGCCTGCTGACCGGCGTCCGAGACGGCGGCGCGCACCAGATCGATCTCATGTGTGGCGGCGCTGCGGAACACCTCGGCGAGCAGCCGGTCGCGGCTGTCGAAATACGAGTAGACCGAGCCCACGCTGGCCTGGCACCGTGCCGCGATGGCAGCGACGGTGGCAGCCCTGAAGCCGTCCGCGGCCACCAGCGCTCGTGCCGCGCGCAGGAACCCGTCGCGCTTGTCCTCAGCGTTCTTCCTGGTCAACGCGGTCGGCCGGTAGGGCATCCGGTCCCCCCAAGCTCTGAATCCGGATTCAAGTGAAGGCAAGGAGTGAATCACGGTTCAAATCAACATCGCAACCTGGGTACGCCTACCGGCCCGCCGACCGCACCATCGCGAACCGGGGCCACATCGGGAGCCAGGCGGCCCATCTTGCCCCCGGCGCGCCCGCCAGGGCTGAAGGCGCCCCCTCCCGGTCCGGTTGATCCACCGCACATCCGGGCATGGACGGATGCATGACTGTGGTGAAGAAGCGCTTCCGGCTGATCACCGTCGACGGCGTCGTCTACCGCTGGCGGGTCCGCCGCCGGCCGGCCCACCAGGGGCCGCTCTCGTTCGCGATCGAGCGGGCCGACCGCCGTGGCACCGTCCTGATCGCCACCACCCCGGACACCCGCCCCACCGACTGGATGGGCACCGCCACCCCGCCGGACGTCCCGTCGATCGTCGCCGCGATGATCCGCGAGGCCCGGGACCGTGGCTGGCGCCCCGAGACCCCCGGTCCTGCCTTCCCCCTGACCGTGACCGCGGAGGCCTGGACCTCATAGCCCGGCGACGCGAAATAGCCGGCGACGCGAACTCCCTGAGCTGCCGAGTTGCGCCGGGCAGGTCGCTGTAATAAGAATGGTTACGATGGCAGCGAACAGCAGGGTGACGATAGCGGCGCACGCCTTGGCGTGGCTGGAGCTGGCGCGGCGACGGGGACAGCCGTGGCTGACCTCCGACGAGGTGGCCGCAAGCGTCAACACGAACCCGGTGATCCTGCGGCGCAGCCTCGGTGACCTGCGCACGGCCGGACTGGTCAAGGCACGGCGCGGGTCCGGCGCCGGTTTCGCCCTGGCCCGCCCGGCCGAGGACATCACCATGCTCGACGTCTGGAACGCGGTCTCCGCCGAACCACTGGTGGCCCTGCACAACTCCGAGCCCAACCTGGAGTGCCCGGTCGGTGCGGGCATCCGCCCGGCGCTGACCGACGTCTACGACGAGGCGACCGAGGCGTTCCGGGCCTCCCTGTCGCGCCGCACGATCGCCGGCATGCTGGAGAGGATCCTCAAGTGATCGTGGAGCTGCGGCGGTACACGTTGCGCCCGGGCCGGCGCGACGACCTGATCGACCTGTTCGACGCGGAGTTCGTCGAGTCGCAGGAGGAACTCGGCATGGCCGTGCTGGGCCAGTTCCGCGACCTGGACCGGCCCGACCGGTTCGTCTGGCTGCGTGGCTTCGCCGACATGGGCGTACGGCTGCGGGGATTGAGAGATTTCTATGGCGGCCCGGTGTGGAAGGAGCACGGCCCGGCCGCGAACGACACGATGATCGACTCGGATGACGTGCTGCTGCTCCGCGCGATCGTGCCGCCGCCGGCCACCGCACGCGAGGGCGGCAGATCCGAGATCAACGCCTTCATCTGGTACGCGGAGATCCCGTTCGAGGAGACTGCCGCCACCCTGGTGCCGGACGCGATCGCCGCGTTCACGACCGAGTACGCCGCGAACGACTTCCCCGCTCTGCCGGTGCGCGCGGGCGAACACGCGTTCGCCTGGCTGTCCCGCGACGACGCCACCGTCGAGCCGCCGCAACGACTGAAAGTGATCAGGACCGAGCGGCTGCGGCTGCACCCGACGGCCCGCTCGGCCCTGCGCTGACCGGTCCCGCCCGATAGGCGAGGACCAGCTGCAACTCGAACCGGATCCGGGGGTCGTCGAGGTCGGCGCCGAGCAGTTCCCGCATCCGGTTGAGCCGGTAACTGACCGTCTGCGGATGCACGAACAGTTCGGCGGCCACGGCCGTACGCGATCCCCAGTGCCGTAACCAGCTGGAGAGGGTGACCAGGAAGGCTTCGCGCTGGCTGTCCCGCAGCCCGGCCAGGGGTGCGAGCCGGCGTGCGGTGAGTACCGCGAGTGCCCCGGGTTCGCCGCGCAGCGCCAGCGCCGCGAAGTGGTCGTCGACGAACACCGGCCCGGCACCAGGGGTGACGAGTTCGGCGGTGCGCTCGGCCAGGCGGACGGCCTGCGGCACCTCGGTCCAGGTCAGCGCCGGCCCGACGACCGCGTCCCGGTCGTGCAGGGCTTCGGCGAGCACCGCCCGTTCGGCGCGGGGCCCGGCGCGGAGCAGCAGTACCGCGTCGCGCCCGCGTTCGGCGACGACACCGTCCGCGCCGAACCGGAACCGGGCGTCGCGGGCCTGGTCGGACGGCAGCAGTACCGGGACGATGCCATCGACGGCGGGCCAGCCGATGCCGGCCGCCGCCTCCCGGACGACCTCCGGTGAGCTGCCGCCGGCGAGCAGCAGGTCGGCCACCTGGCGGCGTCGCCGGTCGCCTTCGCCGGCCTGTTCGCGCAGCTGGCGGGCCAGGCCGTCGGTGCAGGCGGTGGCGAGCTCGTCGATGAAGGCGCTTGTCGCGTCGGCCAGGTCGATGACCTCGGCGACGCTGACCGGCCGTTGCTCGGACAACGCCAGGGTCGCCTCACGCAGCAGCAGCCGGGCGGCGATCCGCAGCGACGCGAGCACGGTCTCCGGGCCGCGGTTCTCCCTGGCCTCGGCCGCGCCGAGCCCGACGAACACCTCACGGATGCGGGGCGGCAGGGCCGGTTCGCCGGTCCCGGCGAGATCGACGAAACGATCAAGGGCGACCTTCACGGCGGTACGCACGTCGCGCCGGAACTTCTCGCCGGCGCCGGCGGTTCCGGTGTGCTCGCCGACCGCGGCGGAGATGGCCTGCACCGCGTCGGGCAGGCGGGGGCGCATCGCGGTCGCGAAGTCACCGGGCAGGTTGAGCCAGGGCGTAGTCATCGCCACCGATTTTGTCACGCCGTGATAAGCCGGCCCCCGATTCTTGCTGTTTCACCGATGATGCTTCGGCGCGGCCCACGGACGACGATGGTTTCGGTAGGAACCTGCGACCTGAGGATCAGCCCGTGAAACATCGCCTTTCCCGCCGGCACGTCGTCGACATGTGCCGGACGATGCTCGACCGCGGCTACCTCAAGGCGACCGAGGGTAACGTCTCGGTCCGCATCCCCGGCCACGAGCTGTATGCGGTCACGCCGAGCAACTACGACTACGACAAGATGCGCGTCGAGGACATCTGCATCGTCGACTTCAACGGCAAACACGTCCCCGACCCGGGCGGCGCCGGCGGTCTGGTCCCGTCGATCGAGTGCGGCATGCACGCCAACGTCTACCGTGAGCGCCCCGACGTGAACGCGATCGTGCACACCCACCAGCCATACGCGAGCGCGCTGGCGTTCCTGCGCAAGCCGATCCCGGCACTCACCGACGAGCAGGTGCGCTTCCTCGGCAAAGAGGTCGCGATCATCGACTACGCCCCGTCGGGCACCGGCTTCCTGGCGAAGAACGTGCAGAAGAAGGTCGCGAGCGGCGACAACGCGTTCATCATCGCCAACCACGGCGTGGTGGCGCTGGGCACCGACCCGGACCGCGCGGTCTTCAACATGGCGCTGCTGGAGAAGGTGTCGATCGCCTACCTGATGGCGCTGACCAGCGAGGCCGGCAAGGTCTACACGATTCCCGACACGATCCGTGAGATCGCCTTCAGCAAGCTGAGGAAGGACGAGAAGCGGATCGCCGCGCAGATCACCGAGGCGGTCGAGCCGGTCCGCGTGCCGGAGGACGAGGAGCCGCCCACCAGCAGCACCGTCGAAGCCCCGGCAGAAACCGCGAGTGCGGCCGAGCTCGGCTACTCGATCAGCGAGTATCTCGACGTGGACGACACGATCCGCCGGCTCAAGGCCCTGGTCGCCCAGCCTCTGCGCGGTCTGCGCCACGACGCCCTGCTCGACACGCTGAACTACTTCGAGACCAAGTGCACGGCCTCCAAGGAGATCACCGAGCGGGCCAAGAAGCGCATCCCCGGCGGTGTGCAGCACAACCTGGCGTTCAACTACCCGTTCCCACTGGCGATCGACAAGGCCGAGGGCGCCTACCTGACCGACCGCGACGGCAACGTCTACATCGACTTCCTGCAGGCCGGCGGCCCGACGATCCTGGGCAGCAACTACGGGCCGGTCAACGAGCGCGTCGCCGAGGTGATCCGTGAGTCCGGACCGGTCACCGGCCTGTTCCACGAGTACGAGTTGAAGCTCGCCGAGATCATCCACCAGTACATGCCGCACATCGAGATGTACCGGTCGCTCGGCTCCGGCACCGAGGCGGTCATGGCGGCCGTCCGCGCGGCACGGGCGTTCACCAAGAAGAAGATGGTCATCAAGGTCGGCGGCGCCTATCACGGCTGGTCCGACACCATGGTCTACGGCCTGCGCGTGCCCGGCTCGTTCCGGATGAACGCGAAGGGCATCCCGTTCGGCGCGACGGGCCGCACCCGTGAGGCCTTCCCGCACGATCTGGGCCTGCTGAAGCGCAAGCTCATCGAGAACCGGCTACGCGGGGGCACCGCCGCCGTCGTGGTCGAGCCGCTCGGCCCGGAGTCCGGCACCCGCCCGGTGCCGAAGGGCTACAACGCCGCGGTCCGCAAGCTGTGCGACGAGTTCGGCGCGCTGCTGATCTTCGACGAGGTGGTGACCGGCTTCCGCACCGGCCTCGGTGGCGCCGCCGGCTACTTCGGCGTCACCCCCGACCTGACCGTCCTCGGCAAGGCCGTCTCCGGCGGCTACCCGATGGCCGGTGGCGTCGGTGGCCGCGCCGACGTCATGGCGGTCTTCGGTTCCGGCCTCGACGGCAAGCACGGTGCGCACATCCAGGTCGGCGGCACCCTCTCGGCCAACCCGCTGTCCTGCGCCGCCGGATACTTCGCGATCCAGGAGATGGCCCGGACCAACGCGCCGGTGATCGCCGGCAGGGCCGGCGACCGGCTGACCCGAGGCCTGCAGAAGCTGATCGACAAGTACGGCCTGCCCTATGTCGCCTACAACCAGGGTTCGATCGTGCACCTGCAGTCCAGTGGCGTGCTGATGCTGGACATGCGCAACCCGGTCAAGCTCTTCAAGGAGAACAAGGGCCGCAAGACGCTGATGGAGCAGATGGGCGCCGCCTACGCCGCCCACGGCATCATCACGCTGGCCGGTTCGCGGATGTACACGTCGATGGCCGACACCGACGAGGTCATCGACGAGGCGCTGACCCGTTTCGACCAGGTCTTCGCGCTGGTCGAAGGAGTCTGACCTTGGCACCGGTGTCCGGCGTGGCCCTGCCGCCGCAGGTTCTGGCGATCGACCTCGGCACGTCGGGGATGAAAGCGGCGCTGGTCGCGGCCGACGGGACGGTGACCGGCTGGGCGGAGCGCCCGGTGCCGCTGGTGGTGCTGCCCGGCGGCGGCGCCGAGCAGGATCCGGTCGCTTGGTGGGACGCGCTGGCCGAGGTCGTCGCCGACCTCGGCCGGGCCTTCCCCGACCATGTCCGCGCGGTGACGACGATCTGCTCGTCGACGCAGGGCGAGGGCACGATCGCGGTGGACGCCGACGGGAACCCGCTGACCAGGTGCATCAGCTGGCTCGACATGCGGGGGGCACCGCACCTGCGTCGTCAGTTCGGCGGCTTCCCGTCGTACGACGGCATGTCGGTCTTGAAGATCGCCCGCTGGCTGCGCCTGACCGGTGGGATGCCGTCGGTGACCGGTAAGGATCCGGCAGCGCACATGCTGCTCGTCCGCGACGACATGCCGGACGTGTACAGAAAGACCAGAACCTTCCTCAACGTCCTCGACTGGATCAATCTGAAACTGACCGGCCGCACGGTGGCGACCGTCGACTCGATCCTGACCTCGTGGGTGACCGACAACCGGAAGGCCCCATCCATCCGGTACTCCCCCGCGCTGGTCTCCGCCAGCGGGATCGACGCGGACAAGTTCCCGCCGATCGTGGCCTGCACCGAGGTGATCGGCACGCTCGCCCCCCACGCTGCCGATCACCTCGGTCTCCCCCGCACGGTGCAGGTGGTGGCCGGCGCCATCGACAACACCGCCGCGGCGATCGGCGCCGGCACGATCCGCGACAACGAGACCCATCTCTACCTGGGTACCTCGTCGTGGATCGCCGCGCACGTGCCGAAGAAGAAGACCGACGTGACCACCGGCATCGCCTCCATTCCGTGCGCGATCCCGGACCGCTACCTGATGACCGCGTTGCAGGCCACGGCCGGCGCCAACCTGACATGGCTGCGCGACAAGATCGTCGAGTACGACGACCCGATCGTCAGCGCCGGTCACGTCTCCCGGGACGAGGGCACGATCTTCGACGCCTTCGACAAGATCATCCCCAGTGTCCCGGCCGGGGCGAACGGCGTGATCTACACCCCTTGGCTGTACGGCGAACGTGCTCCCGTCGACGATCCGAACCTGCGGGCCGCGTTCCTGAACATCTCTCTCGACACCACCCGTTCGGACCTGCTGCGTGCCGTCTTCGAGGGGGTCGCGCTGAACACCCGCTGGCTGGCCAAGGCGGTCGACAAATTCCTGGGCACGCCGGTCTCGTCGATGGTGATCACCGGCGGAGCCGCCCGTTCCGACTCGTGGTGCCAGATCTTCGCCGACGTCCTGGGCGTCGAGATCCGCCGCGACGCCAACCCGGTGACCGTCAACGCCCGAGGCGCCGGCTGGATCGGCGCGGTCGGCGCCGGCCTGATCTCGTTCGACGACATCCCGGCACTGACCCGCAACGACCACGCCTTCACCCCCGGCGCCAACCACGGTCGTTACCTGGAGATCTATGACATCTACCAGGACCTGCACAAACGGCTGGCGCCGGTCTACCGCCGGCTGAACCGCCCGGCCTCCTGATCGAGCCCGGGGCGACCGGCCGCCATCGGCCGCCCCGGGCTTTCAGCCTTCAATCACGGTGGCCCGCCCACTCGCGCCCAGCCCTGCTCAGTCCGCCCCTGCCCGATCGGCCCTGCTCAGTTCGCCGTTGCCGGTCGGCCGTGCTCAGTTCGCCGTTGCCCGGTCGGCCCTGCCCAGTTCGGCCCTGCCCGATCGGTTCCGCCTGGCCCGTTCAAGGTCGTCACCGTCGTCGCAATGCCTGCCCCGATCACAAGCTGCCGTGCCCCAGCCCTGTCGTCCGCGCACGACACCAAAGGGTCACGTCCGCTGGCGTGGTGCAGGAGTCGGCCATCACTGATCCGTGCGGGTTGCTGCTGCGCAGCAATCTTGGCGAGTTCGGCGTCTTGGCCGGTGGGTGACGGGTCACGTCCGCCGGGGTGGTGCAAGAGTCGGCCATCACTGATCCGTGCGGGTTGATGCTGTGCGGCAATCTCGACGGGTTCGGTTGCTTCGCGTCTTGGCTGGTGGTGACAGGTGTGAGGCAAGCTTTGCGGAGCAAGTCCAGGCCCATGTAGCGGCGTCCTTCGACCATTCGTCGGTCTGCCCGGCCGGCACATGACGGCGCATCTCCGACGAGAACACCAACGGCCTGCTCCACCAGTACTTCGTCAGGAACAGCGACCTCAGCGTGCATACCACCGATGACCGGACCCCGGTGGCGACCGGAATCGACAACCGTTCCCGCAAGATCCCCGGCTGGTCCCAGCGGTTCCCCGATCACTCGGCGAAGCCGAACGCCCAGGCATCCGCGGTTCGCTCGCGCTCGTTCAACAGGAGTTCGCGGCTCGGTCGGTCAATGGTCTCGCGGAGAGGCATCGCTCAGCAGCGTGCGATTGCTGCCGATGGAATTAGCGCGAACCGCACTGAGATCGGGTTGCAGTGGGATCAGCCGTGAGTCGGCCACCGCCGATCGGCGTCTCGTGGTCGACCCTGACCGACGCCGGCGACCCTGACCGAGGCCGGTCGCGCGGCGCCGGTTCGGCCCCGAGCAGCCAATCGCCGCTGACCAGGGCCGATCAGGCCCGCGACAGTGGCAACATCTGGAGGTACTGGGGCCCTGCTGGCCACCGGTCCGGCACCGTATGCCGCACCGGGGCACTGAGAGGTTCATGATGGTTGACACGGTGACCTCGGCCGGCTCAGCGGAGCCGACGGGACTGTTACGCAACAAGAAGATGCGCCGGCATGTGCTGATCAGCGCCAGTGTGCTGGTGGCCGCGATGGTGACGTTCCTGCCGCTGTGGACGCTGACCAGCAGCCACTTCGACAAGGTCGAACACCGTGATGCCGTCCGGCAGGCAACCGGGTTGCAAGCGGCGTTGAACGCCCAGGCCCAACGGCTGATCGACTTCGGGATCACCAACTCGGTGTGGACCGGCGCCGTCGACGTCATCCGCACCGGCGACCCCGCCATGGCTCTGACGAACTTCCCGCCGCACCTGATCGGCGGTGCCTACCACTTCGCCGGGCTGATCGCGGTGAACCGGGCGGGGCAGATCCGCGGCGGCGGCCTGGTCGTCGAGGGCCTCTACCAGCGTCAGCCGGGCCAGTTCCCCGACCCGCAAGTCATGCAACGCATGTGGCAACCCGACGCAGCCCCGGGAACACCGTCGTGCGGCCTGGTTGCCATCGCCCAGGCACCACACCTGTACTGCGGATTCCCCGCCCACCACACCGACGGCAGGGGCAGCAGCAACGGCGGCCTGATCATGTTGAAGCCGGTCAACGACGCTCTGCTCACCACACTGTCCGAGGCAGCCGACGCCCGGGTGTATCTCAACTCGGACCCCGGCCGCGCCCAGGTGGCCCACGGCGAACTACCCACCCTGCTCGGGCCCATGACGGTCAACACCGCTCTCGCCGACCACGCCATGACCGCGCACGCCACCGTCACCGGGGTCGACGGGCAGATCGTCAGCCTGCACGCCGTCCGGGACCGGCCCATGCGCGAGATGGCCTCCACCACCCTGCGCATGGTGTTGCTGGCCGCTGCGGGATTCACCATCGTGATCGTCGTGCTGATGATCCTGCTGGTACGCAGCAGCGTTCAGGTGCAGATCGGCCCACTACTGCACACCACCGAGCGGATCATGAAATCCGGTGACCTGAGCCTGCGCGTGCCCGCCGCCGGCGGGGGCCACATCGCCGCGCTCGGCCGGACCATCAACGCCATGCTGACCACCCTGCAACAACAGGAACAGCAGATCCTCCACGCCCATGCACGGGAGGAACAGCAGCTGAACACCCGCCGCCTGGAAAGTCTCGGCCAGCTAGCTGGTGGGGTCGCTCACGACTTCAACAACATTCTGGCGGTGATCAGCAACTACGCAGAGATGATCTCCGAGACGCTCGACTCGCCGGTACCGGACCCGCAGGACCTGGCCGACGCGCGTCAAGACATCGGCCAGATCAGCCGTGCCGCCGAGCGCGCCACCCGGCTGACCAAACAGCTGCTCGCCTTCGGCCGCCGCGACATCATCCAGGCCGAGACCCTCGATCTCAACCACGTCATCGGCGACATCGAGCCCATGCTGCGCCGCACCATCGGCGAACACATCCATCTGGTCACCAAGCTGGACCCGCAGCTGTGGCCCACTCACGCCGATGTCGGTCAACTCGAGCAGATCCTGCTCAATCTGGTGGTCAACGCCCGTGACGCCATGCCCGGCGGCGGCACTCTGGCCATCGAGACCAGCAACACCGAGCGCAGCGATCACGACGTCAGCGACGGCTCGCCCCTGCAGGCCGGACGCTACGTACGCGTACGGGTCAGCGACACCGGCAGCGGCATGCCAGCCGAAGTCATCGAACGCGCCTTCGAGCCCTTCTACACCACCAAACCCAAGGGCTCCGGCACCGGCCTGGGACTCGCCACCGTGCACGGCATCGTCGCCGCAGCCGGCGGCGACGTGAGCCTCTACTCCGAGAACGGCATCGGCACCACCGTCACCGTCACGCTGCCCGCTGTCGACACTCCCGCGGACACCGACACCTCCGACCCCGACAAGAACCTCGAACCGGTCATCGGCATACCGCCGCACGAGACCATCCTGATGGTCGAGGACGAGGGCGACCTGAGAGTCATCACCGGCCGCATCCTCACCCGCGCCGGTTATCACGTTCTCACTGCCAGCGGCGGTGAACAGGCGATCCACCTCGCCCAGACCCATCCCGGCCCCATCGACCTGCTGCTCACCGACGTGATCATGCCGGAGATGACCGGCAACCAGGTCGCCGCCCGCGTCGAGGCACTCCGGCCCGGCATCCCGGTGCTCTACATGTCCGGCTACGCCGAACCCGTTCTCGCGGAGAACGGCACCCTCCCCGAAGGCGTGACCATCATCGAGAAGCCCTTCACCAGCAAGGAGCTCCTCGACTACATCCGCATCCGCCTCCACCGAACCGAGAGCCGGCGTGCCGATGGCTTCTTCGTCAACCAGTGAGGGCGATGCCGAACCGGCCCACCCGGCTCCGCCCCGCCCGCGGGTCTTCCGTCGGCGGCCGCCCCCACGGGTCAGGGCTCGCCGTACGACAATGGCGCGATGCCGCCTGATCTGCTGTGGGACGACGTCCGGGTCGCTTTCAACGCCGATCTGAAGGCCTGTGCGTTCCCGGCACCTCGATCGAGGACTGGCAACGTGGCAGACAAGGTCGTCCTGCTGGAAACGCTCCCGCCGGACGCACTAGCCACCCGATGATCTCGAGCGAGGACGGATATGCGGATCAGCCACGATCACGGGCTGTCGGGTTTCCTTGCGGGGCTCGACGGTTTCGCCCGGTGCGCCGCGAGTCTCGATGACCGTGAACTCATGGCGGCCAGCCGATGCACCGGCTGGACCGTGGGAGACGTGGTCGTGCACGTTCATCTCGCACTGCAGGAGATGCTTCTCGGTCTGGTGAGTGTCACCGGCGAGCAGGCCGACACCGATGCGAGCGACTACTGGCGTGCGAGGTCTCGGGCCGATGCCGGCGACGAGGACGAGATGGCCGGTCTGCGGTTCGTCCGGCTTCTCGGCGCGGCGTACCGCCGGCCCGCCGGTGCGGTGCGGCACCTCCTCCCGACGGTCGAGGGCGTACGGGCCGCCGCGTCCCGTCTGGAACCCGGCTCGGTGCGCTTCCAGGGGCATGTGCTGGCGACCGGTGACTTCCTGGCCACGTGGGCGGTGGAACTCGCCGTCCATCACCTGGACCTGGGCCGCGACCTGGAGCTGCCGCCGCCGGCGCCGGCTGCGCTGCGGCTGGCCCGTCGGACCGTCGAGGATCTGGCCGGCACCGATGTGCCCGGGTCCTGGCCCGACGACGTGATCGTGCTCCTCGGCGCGGGCCGGGTCCGTGCCGACGCCGCACAGTGCGCGGAGGCGCCGGCGTTCACCCGGCGGCTGCCCGTTCTCGCCTGAGGCCTAGCTGTCTCGCCGGAGACCGGCCAGGACGATCTCCAGGTACCGCCGGGTGAGCGGGGGACGTTCCTCCGGCGTCGCGTGGACGGTGCCGGCGAAGACCACCCCGCACATCAGCCGTACCACGTCCTCCGGTGTCAGGCCGGGGCTGACCGCACCCGCGGACCGCGCCCGGTCGAGCAGCAGCGCGCTGACGGTGTTCAGGCGATTCACGAGTTCGGCCGTTTCCGGGAGAGCGTGGCCGGCGGCCGCATAGACCGGCTGGACCGAGGCGTCGGCCAGTTGTACGCCGATGCCGGCGGCCAGGTACCCGGCGAACGCCTCCCACGGGTCGTTGCCGGCGAGGGCCCGGTCGGCGGCGTCCGCGAGTTGTTCGAGGGACGGCCGGGCGAGGGTCTCCAGCAGCGCTTCCGGGGTGGGGAAATGCCGGTAGACGGTGGCGACGCCGATGGATGCCGCACGGGCGACGTCGTTGAGCCGCAGCGGTGTCCCGTCGTTCACGAACTGCCGGGCGGTGTCGACGATGTGCTGCCAGTTGCGGGCCGCGTCCTTGCGCAGCGGGGTGACGGTCACGTGACGAGCATAACCGGATAGCTCATCCACATCATGTTACGTTGAAGTGGATAGCTCATCCGTTTCAAGGAGGCGTTCCATGGAGACCATCGACGTGGCCGGCCGTACCCGCACGTACACGCTCGTCACCCCGGAGGACGGCGACTACGACCGTCTGCTGCTGGTCTTTCACGGCTCCACCCAGAACGCCGGCGTGTTCCGCGCCTTCACCGGCAACGCCTTCGACCGGCCGGCCGGTACCGCGGTCGCCTACCTCGACGGATTTCGCGGCAACTGGAACGACGCCCGCAAGGCCAGCCGATTCCCGGCCCGCACGCAGGGCATCGACGACGTGGCGTTCACCGAGGCCGTCGTCAAACGGGTCGCCGACGGCCGGGAGACCTTCGCGGCCGGCTACTCCAACGGCGGCGGCATGGTGATCCGCCTGCTGCACGAGCGACCCGACCTGATCGCCGGCGGCGCCGTCATCGCGGCCCAGCAGCCGGCCCCGGACAATTTCCTCACGCCCGGGCTGCCCGTGGTTCCGAAGCCGGTGCTGCTGATCCATGGCACCAAGGATCGGATCGTGCCGTACGGCGGTGGCGAGATGGCCGCCTGGGCGCGTGCCGTGTTCCGGGTCGGCGGTGGCATGCTGTCCGCGCCGGAGACGGCCGCCTACTTCGCGCGCCGTAACGGCATCACCGCCGCCCCGGTCACCACCGAGCTGCCGTCCGGCGACGGGACCCGCACGACGGTCAGCCGCACCGATCACCGGCAGGACGGGCGCGCCCCGGTGACCCTTTACACCGTGCACGGCGGCGGCCACACCATCCCGGGGCCGAAGCCGTCCCCGGCACTGATGGGACGCACCGCGACCGACCTGCACGCCGCCCGTACGATCGCCGATTTCTTCGGGTTCTGAACCGGCTTCCCGACAGTCACCGGCTCGACGGCGGCCCGTCCCGCGACTCGCCGCACACCGGGTTCTTCGCGCGGATGACCCGTACCGGCGAAGTCAATGTGATGTTCATGATCAACCGGGTGGCCGGGAAGCCGCGACGCCCGGTCGCGGCGCCGGGCCGGACCGCCGATGGGAGAAAGACGCGGATCGCCCTAGCGTGGTGATCGACATCCGCATCGCCGGGGAACCCGGGCGCGGCACCTGATCGGAGACCGATGTTCCACCGCACCGCCACCGACCCGACCGTGCTCCGCGGCCTCACCCAGCGACGCCTCGGCCGCCGCGACGCGCTCCGGGCCGGTGGGCTGTCCGTGCTCGGCGCCGCCCTCGCCGCGTGCGGGGTGCCGGGCCAGGGCCGGCCGCGGGAGGTCCCGGCGTCCTCGCTGGCGTCGTTCTGGGACGGCAAGGTGCGCAACGGCCGGATCGACTTCGCGAACTGGCCGCTGTACATGGACCCGTCGAAGCCGGAGCTCGCGAAGTTCACCGAGCGCACCGGGATCGAGGTGCACTACCAGGAGGTCATCCAGGAGATGGGCCCGTGGTTCGCCAAGGTGCAGCCGCAGCTGTCGGCCAAGGAGCCGATCGGCTTCGACCTCATGGTGATCACCAACGGGATCCAGTTCGGCCAGTTCCGGGCGGCCGGTTTCCTGGCCCCGCTCGACCATTCGCGGCTGCCGAACTTCGCCGCGAACGCCGCGGAGAAGTACACGCGGGAGTCTTTCGACCCGGCGAACGTGTTCAGCGTGCCGTGGGCGTCCGGCATCACCGGCATCGCCTACGACCCGGCCAAGGTGAAACGGCCGATCACGAAGCTTGCCGACCTGTGGGATCCGGCGTTCAAGGGCAAGGTCGGCATGATGTCCGACGTCTCCGAACTGGCGAACTTCGGGCTGCTCGCGGCCGGCTTCGACCCGGCCGGCTCCGGCGAGGCCGAGTGGCGCAAGGCCGCCGCCAGGCTTCAGCAGCAGAAGGACGCCGGGCTGGTCCGCAACTACTACGAGCAGGACTACCTCGACGCCCTCGGCAAGGGCGAGATCTGGATCTCGCAGGCTTGGTCGGGTGACATCTTCCAGAAGAACCTGAGCGAGGGTACGAACCTGAAGTTCGTGGTCCCGCAGGAGGGCGGCACGATCTGGACGGACAACCTCGCCATCCCGGTCACCGCGGCCAACCCGGTCGACGCCCTCATGCTGATCGACTTCTTCTACGAGGTGGAGAACGCCGCCTCGCTCGCCGGCTACATCAACTACGTCTCCCCGGTTCCGGCCGCCCGTGCCCGGATCCGCAAGGACGCCGCCGCGCTGTCCGGTGCCGACCGCGAAGCCCTGGAGCAGGTGGCCGCCAGCTCACTGGTCTTCCCGAGCGACACCGACTACGAGAAGCTGCACTACTACGTGGGCTTCGACACCGCCGAGGAGCAGAAGGACTTCGCCGCGCTCTTCGAGCCGATCACTCTGAGCTGAGCCGACGCCGAGGGCCTCAGTGGGTGAGCAGGCGCCGGATCTCGGTGGCCACGGCCGGTGAGGTGATCGGCGACCACGCCGTGAACAGGCCGGTGAAGTAGGCGCGGTGCTGGTCCAGCCGGGCCGGGTCGTGTTCCAGCACGTCGAGCTCGTTGACGGTCGACAGGTCGACGAACGGGGTCAGCTGCCAGTCGGCGAGCCGGACGACCGCGCCGGTGAAACGGTCGGTGATCTGGTGCGTGGCCGCCAGATCGGGCCAGGACCGGTCGCGGTCGCACGCGGCGTACAGATAGACCAGCTCCTCGGCGTGCGGCCCGATCAGGTCGCGCAGCGTCTCGCGGTCCCGCCAGAAGAGCAGTGCCAGGTCGAACCCGTCGGTGCCGTACGCCGCATGCGTCAGCCCGGCGAACTGGACGTGCTGGTCGTGGCCGAGCGCCGCCAGGCGCTGCTGAACCCGGCACAGATGGGCGTAGAGGGTGCCGCCCGGATGCTTGACGGTCTCGGTGCCACGTTCGCGCAGCCACGCCCGAACTTCCGCATCGACGCTCATGGACCGAATGTACGACCAAGATCAACGATCCGCCACAACCCCCGGGTCAACGGCATCTGCCTCGGTGTGACGGGACGGCCGGGCCCGGCGTACCGCCGGAAGGAACCGGCCGTGACCCGCGTCTCAGGTGGGGATCGGCGCGGTCACGGCGGGTCCCCGGGACTACAGCCCGGCCTTCTTGACGCCGTATTCGGCCTGCTTGGTGGTGAAGCCCTCGAACTTGAGCTGAGTGATCAGCCCGGAACGGGAGAACGAGCTGTACTCCAGGTAGTCCTCCGCCTTCCGGACGGCCTGCTCGTTCCAGTTCGCCTTCTGCGCGTCGACCCCGAAGGTGGCGTCCTTGGTGGAGAAGCCCTCGAACTTGAGCTGCTTGATCAGCCCGGTCCGGGAGAAGCCGGAGTACTCCAGGTAGCTGGCGGCCTTCTCGACGGCGTTCTCCTGGGCGACGGTCAGCTTCTTGGTGGGCTCCGCAGTCGGCTCTGCGGCGGCCTCGGTGGTTGGTGCGGCGGCAGGCGCGGTGGTCGGCTGCCCGGCCGAACCGAGACTGCCCTTGTACTCACCGCACAGTTCGGTGTCCCACAGCGCCGGGTCGTACGCGCGGTTCCCGGCGGTCATGTCGATGCACGTCTGGAGCTTGTCGATCGACGCCTGGTCCGGCGCACCCGTCGACTCGGTGTTCGTGGCGCCCGCCGCGACGGGTGCCGTGACGGGAGTCCCGCCGCCTCCGCCCATGGCGAGGCCGATGACGACCAGACCGGCGAAGAGGCCGCCGCTGACCAGACCGGCCTTCTTGTGCGGGCCCATCGGGCTCTTCGGCGCCGGAGGGGCGGGGTACGGGGGAACAGACATCAACAAATCTCCTCGTGTGTGGGCCGGCTCTGCGGCAGCGCTTCCGGACCCACCGTTGAAACGGGCCGTCAACAGGGTAAACGCCACAGCCGGCGAATCAATCCGCCCTCCGTGTCAGCGCGGTGCCTGCGAGGGGGCACGACCGGACCGAAAATCGGAGTGTCCTTGCCGCTGACGGCGGAGCCAGTCTGGATCAAGGCACGGGGCGGTCACGGCTGCAGCTCACGAACGGTACGGGCGACGGTGTCGTAGGAGCGCGCGGCGACACCATGTCCCGTCCGGGGCGGCAGGCCCGCCAGCAGCGCCAGAGCGTCGGCTCGCTGCGCGTCCGGCAGGTTGAGGGCCAGGCTGACGTGCGGCACCCAGGCGGCCGGGGCGTGCAGCGGATTGACCGAGCCGACCGCCCGCCAGACCCGCTCGTGCAGCGCGCGCAACCGGGGCGACTCGATCGGCCGGACCAGCGCCCGCCCGAGCAGGCGAACCGGTCCCAGAGCGATCGGCACCGGCAGGTCCAGTTCCGGCAGTCCCGCCAGCGAGGCGGCGGCGACGAGCGTGACATGCGGCCGGTTGGTGGGGTGTCGGTGCGTGGCGAGGCTGCGCAGTCCGGCGGCGTGCAGCGATTCCCACAGATCACGGACCGCGGCCTCCAGGTCGTCGTCCAGCAGCAACTCCACGGTGAGCACGGTCACGTCTCCCACTGTCACAGATGGCGAGGGTGATCTGTCCAAGAGGGCGAACAACGAAACACGACGAAGGAGTCCGTCATGGAAGCTCGCCTCGACCTGTTCGGCAACCCGATCGCCACCAAGATCCTGAAGCACTTCACCGCGGCCGGGAAGGCGGTGCGTGACGCCGGCCTGCCCGAGTCGACACGGGAGCTGGTGCTGCTGCGGGCGAGCCAGATCAACGGCTGCGGATTCTGCGTCGACATGCACACGAAGGACGCCGCCCACGCCGGTGAGACGGCGCAGCGCCTGCATCTGGTGGCGGCGTGGCGGGAGGCGACGGTGTTCACCGACGCGGAGCGGGCCGCGCTGGAACTCGCCGAGCAGGGCACCCGGATCGCGGACGCGGCGGGCGGGGTGCCCGACGATGTGTGGGCGAACGCGGCGAAGCACTTCGACGAGAATCAGCTGGTCGCTCTGGTGGCGACGATCGCGACCATCAACGCGTTCAACCGGATCAACGTGATGGCGCAGCAGCCGGCCGGCTGGTACCAGCCGGGTCAGTTCGCGTGACCCCGACCGACGAGACGACGGCGGCGGCCGGTTACCGGCCGCTGCTGTTCTCCATCGCCTACGGCATGACGGGCTCGGTCGGCGACGCCGAGGACATCGTGCAGGACGCCATGCTCGGCCTGGTCAAGGCACGCCGGTCGGGTACCGCCGTGTCGAATGTGAAGGCGTACCTGACCACGGCGGTGACCCGGCTCGGCATCAATCACCTGGGATCGGCCCGGGTGCGCCGGGAGACGTACGTCGGTGCCTGGCTCCCCGAGCCGGTGGTGGTGCCGGCCGGTGCACCGGGCCCGGCCGAACACGCCGAACTGGCCGATTCGCTGTCGATGGCTTTCCTGGTGATGCTGGAGGCGCTGTCACCGGTCGAGCGGGCCGTGTTCATGCTGCGTGAGGTGTTCGGCTACGGCTATCCGGAGATCGCCGGGCTGGTCGGCCGGTCGGAGGCCAACTGCCGGCAGATCTTCGCCCGTTCCCGGCAGCGTGTCCGTACAAGCCCGGCCGGGACCGGCGCCCGGACGCGCCGGGCCGAGGCCGCCGCACTCGCCGACCGGTTCTTCACGGCCGCGGCCGGCGGCGACATCGACGTGCTGCTGGAGCTGCTGGCGCCCGACGTGGTGCTGATCGGCGACGGTGGCGGCAAGGCACAGGCGCTCGCGACCCCACCGGCGGGCCGGCTGGCGGTGGCCCGGCTGTTCGCCGGTCTCTTCCGCCGCTTCCGGCGTATCGGCGTCACGATGCGCCCGGCCTGGGTGAATGGTCAGCCGGGTGCGGTCTTCCGGGACCCCGGCGACCGGGTGGTGGCGGTGATGTCGCTGGATCTCGCCGACGGCATGGTGCAGGTGGCGCGGTCGGTGGTCAACCCCGACAAACTCGGCCACCTCGGTCCGGTCTCTGATCTCGGGCTCCGCAGACAACCCGACCATGCGGTACGGACGGAACAGCCCTCGACCGCAACCGGTGCCGTCCCGTCCGGTCCACGCGACGTGGCTGCCGCACCGGGCCACCACGCGAGCGCCGGGGCGGATGCGATGGCTGAGGACCGGAACACCTAGGTGCGCCCGGCGTCGATCAGTTCGCTGAGGCGCCGGGCGAGCCGGTCGTGAAGGTCCCCGCGCCGGTCCCGGACCAGTTCGCCGAGCCGGTCGATCTCGGCGAGGGCTGCAGCCCGCAAATCGTCGAGCGCGCTCACGGCCTCGGCGTGCCGGTGCCGGGCGTCGCTGTCGATGGTGGCGGCCCGCAGCTCCGCCTCACTGGTCACCTGTGCGGCCTTGTCGCGGGCGGCCGCCAGCAGATTCGCGGCCTCCTCCTCGGCGGTGCGCAGGTAGTCGTCGGCGGTCCGCCGGGCCACCGCGAGCACCCCTTCCCCGCTGTCGGAGGAACGCCGGCCATCGCCGGCGGGCGCCCGCCGGGCGTCGCGGGCCCGTTCGAGTTCGGCCGCCGCCGCACGGGCCTGCTCCTCGGCCCGCGCCTGCTCGGCGCGGAGCCGTTCCAGGTCCGCCGCGGCGGCGGCGAGTTCGTGTTCCGGTGTGGCGGCGGACTGCCGGAGCCGCTCGCGCAGCGCCCGGTTCTGTCCGTTCAGCCTGGTCAGCTCGCGTCCGGCCCGTTCGAGGAAGGCATCGACCTCCTCCTGGTCGTAGCCGCGGACGCCCTGCGGCGGTGTGCGGAACTCGATGCTCTTGATGTCCGCCGGGGTGAGGGGCATATGTCTTTCCGTTTCGTTCGAACCGGGGCCACGTGGGGAGCGGACCCGCCGGACAGCCGGGGCGCACCGCGCGGACGGGTCCGCATCGGCACGAACCCGCCGGTGGTCGTGGGACGAGCCGGGCCCTCGTCGTGGCGGCCCGGCGGATCAGTTCGGCGCCACCGCACGGAACGCGGTCGCCTGGGCCGGCGTTGCCTGCAGGAGCCGCACCGCATCGCCGGAGCGGGCCAGGTGGTGGTCCGGATAGTTCACCGACCGCAGCGCGAACCCGGCGCCACCGACCGGTACCGGGCAGAACGTGGCGTCGTGCAGATACAGGGCACCGGTCTCGGCTCGCTCCAGCAGCAGCACGAAATTGCGGTGCCGCAGGTAGAAGCCGGGATGGCTCACCGACTCGAACGAGACGCACGAGGCTACGGCCAGTCCCCGCCGGACCGTGAAGCGGGCGTCCGTCCCACCGGCCGCGCTGACGTCCTCGACGCGGGCCACGAAGTCGCGGTTGCGGATCCGCTGCCCGGGCCGGTCGACCGGCCCGATACCAACGGTCCGTCCGGGGGTGAACGCCGGGTCGAACGGCGGGGACGACGACGCGGCCCGGCTCGGCGCGGCGGCGGCCGTGCCGGCCTGCCCGACGCGATCGCCACGGACCTTGCGCACGCCCGAGGTCGCCACGGCGGGGCCGCTCGGTGACTCCGGGAGCACGGACACCGGCGGCGACGCCGGACCCAGTGCCTGCCCGGGCGGGACGGGCCGGAACTGCGGCGCCGGTAGCGGCGACCCGGGGTCGAGCATGGTGACCGCCACGATGCCGTAGCAGAGCACCGCGAAGGCGGTCGCCGCGACGAGCGCCAGCAGCGGGCTGCGGGGTACGCCGGCCCCGGACCCGCCCGGTGCGGGGGCCACCGGCGGTGCACCGGGGAGGCGGCGCGGCCTCCCCGGGGTGGAGGAGTGGGTGTGCTCCGTCGCGCCGTGCGCGTACGGCGGGATCCATACACCGACGCGCTGCGTCTCGGAGTTGTCGGCCTCCGTCATCGGATCTGCGGCTCCTGGTCGGGGGCTGGGGAGTTAGCGGGGAGGGGTGGTGACAACGTTGTCACGGGAGTGAACTCGAGCACTCGCGGACTTGTCAACCGAATGTTTCTAGAAGGTTTATTGCCTGACCAAAAGCCCACGGAAACCGCGGCACAACAGCGTCGAATCGCCCGATTCACCAGGGCTGACAATGGCTGACATCGTTGTCCGGGTCATGCGTGCTGTCTAAGCTGTGACCGCGAACGAGAGGAGCGGCGTGCCCACCGAACGGACATCCGGAAGCCGTGGACGCGGCCGCCCCACGATGAACGACGTCGCCCGCGTGGCCCGCGTCAGTCTCAAGACGGTGTCCCGGGTCGTCAACGGTGAGGAGAACGTCTCCCCGGTGCTCGTCGCCCAGGTGCAGAGCGCGATCAAGCTGCTGAACTACAGCCCCGACATCGGCGCGAGCACGCTGCGGCGCAGCGACCGCCGTACCGAGATGATCGCCCTGCTCCTCACCGACGTCGGCAATCCCTTCTCGGCCGCACTGCACCGGACCGTGGAGAACGAGGCACGGACCCGCGGCGTGCACGTGATCACCGGCAGCCTCGACGAATGCTCGGCACGCGAACGCGAGCTGGCCCGCAGCATCACCATGCGCCGCGCCGACGGCCTGATCATGGTGCCGGTCAGCCCGGATCAGAGCTACCTGGCGACCGAGTTGCGCGTCGACACCCCGGTCGTGTTCGTGGACCGGCCGGGCGTCGGATTCCCCGGCGACGCCGTTCTCGCCACCAACGTCATCGGGGCCACCGAAGCCACCCGCCATCTGATCGAACACGGACACCGCCGCATCGCCTGCCTCAGTGACGACGCCCGGATCCCCACGGCCCGGCTGCGCCGCGACGGCTACCTGGCCGGGCTGCGTGCCGCCGGTATCGCACCCGACGACCGGCTGATCGTCGCCGACCTGCACAGCGAGACCCTGGTGGAGAGCTGCGTGACAGGGCTGTTCCACCGCCCGGACCCGCCGACCGCCCTGTTCACCGCCCAGAACCTGGTCACCGTCGGAGCGGTGCGCGCCCTGCGCCGGCTCGGGCTGCACCGCACCGTGGCCCTGGTCGGCTTCGACGACTTCCCGCTGGCCGACCTGCTTGAACCGGCCGTCACCGTGGTGGCCCAGGACCCGGTCATGATGGGCCGCACCGCCGCACAGGCGCTGTTCCACCGGATCGACGGCGACACCGCCCCACCGGCCGAGCACTGGATCCCGACCACCCTGATCCGCCGTGGCTCCGGAGAGCTGCGCCCCCACACCGCCGGCCACACCGCGGATCGCTGACCACACCCGGACACCCTGCGCCCGCGCCGTGGTCATCGACATCCGCATCGCCAGGAAGCCGGCTCGGAGGAGGGCGGCCGCTGGTACTCCCCGTTCACGATCAACGTGGAGCGGCTCAAGCCGGCCACGCCGCCGGACGCCCGCACGCCGTGGCTGAGACACCGAACACCGGCGTGATCACCCGCCTCAGGTACGGCCGGCGGGCGGACCGGCAGCGGGCGGACCGGCAGCGGGCGGACCGGCAGCGGGCGGACCGGCGGCGGGCACGGTGGGAGGTTGCGGGGCGGCGCGACCGGTAGCCGCCGCGGCGGCGAGCAGGCCCACGGCGAGCGCGGTCAGTACCCGTACCCCCGTGGTGTGGGGAAGGAAGGCGGCCGGGAGGAACGGGACCACCGCGAGCCCGGGCAGGGCCGCCGCGACCGCGACGGACCAGAACCGGACCGGCTGCCGGGCGATCCGCGGCGGCGGGCCGTGCCAGCGGTGCACCAGGCGCCGCCGTCCGATCACCGCGGCCAGTGCCGTCATGGCGACCAGGCCCACCAGGTGCGCCGGGTACTCGATCGCCGGAAACCAGGCTTCCAGCCCGTCGAGCAGCAGGTGGCTGGCCGCACCGATGACCGCGGACGTGACCGTGATCCACCACGCGTGCCCCGATTCACGCAGCGCCCCGTAGTCGCCCAACGCGAACGGCCCTCCGGCCGGCAGGTGCGCGGCAACGGCGGGAGCTGCCCGGCGCACCAGGAAGCAGCCGAGCAGCGTGACCGGCAGGCAGAAAATGATCAGACCGTGCAGCTGGTGCGAGAGCGGCCAGACCGGCAGGCCGCTGCCGTCGACGAGGTACGCGATGTCCGGCGACGCGGCTCCCAGAACCAGCGCGACGCCGTCGAACCAGCGTGGCCGCCACAGTTTGAGCGGCAGGATCCCGGCGGGGTGAGTCGGAAAGGTACTCGGCACCGCCCGCACGGTAGCCGGGCACCGCCAGTCGAGCGGCCGCCGGGTGCCGATGAACTCGCCTCGGTGGAAAGGCTCCACCAGCACGGATATGGTGCTGATCATGAAATTGCGTGAGGAAGAGGTCCGGGCGGGCACGATCCGGACGATCGTGCTGAGGCCGGCCGATGACCGTGAGTGCCCAGGGCTGCTGCTCTACACGGACATCTTTCAGCTGACCGAGTCGACGCTGCGGACGGCCCGGCGGCTGGCGGCTGACGGTTTCGTGGTGGTCGTGCCGGAGATCTATCCGCACGGGCCGCTGGCCGGGGTGGCGCTGGAGTTCGACGACGAG
Source organism: Actinoplanes sp. NPDC023801 (assembly GCF_040639655.1). Classification (NCBI taxonomy): domain Bacteria; kingdom Bacillati; phylum Actinomycetota; class Actinomycetes; order Micromonosporales; family Micromonosporaceae; genus Actinoplanes; species Actinoplanes sp. NPDC023801. The sequence continues at coordinate 38,674 of NZ_JBFAAI010000035.1, forward strand.
GGGAAGCAGCGGGGGCTGGCGGGTGCGGCCGCCACCACGACGGCCTCGTTCGACGCGGACCGCGCGACGGTGCTGAACTATCTGTTTTCCCGGCCGGACGTCACGGACGTATTCGTGACCGGATTCTGCATCGGCGGGCATCTGGCGTTCCGGGCGGCGTTCGATCCACGGGTGACGGCGACGGCCTGCTTCTACCCGACCGGCCTGCACAACGGGGCGCTGGGCGCCGACGCGGACGCCGGCTCCCTGGACCGGGCAGCCGAGATCCAGGGCCGGCTGCTGATCGTTTTCGGTAGCCAAGACCCGCACGTCCCGGCCGACGCCCGGCTCGGCATCCTGCGCCGGCTGTACGCGGCCGGGCTGACCGACCTCGAGTTGCACGTCTACACCGGCGGCGAGCACGCGTTCATGCGTGATGTGGGCCCGCGGCACGACCCGGCGCTGACCGATCGGGCGCTGCTCGAGGCGGTCGCCTTCTTCCGCGAAACCTGACCCGGCGTCACCCGTCCCCGCTGCCGCGGCGGATCCACGTCCGCCTCCCGCACCGTGCCGCCGGCCAGCCGGTCCGCGGCGACCACCGAGGCGGCGGCCACCGCGTGCCGGACCGGTGACACCGGTGCGGGCGCCGGAGTATGCGGTCCGGGCCGGACCTCCGGGTCAGACCGACGCGGAGATGCAGAACGGGTGACCGGCCGGGTCGAGCAGGACCCGCCAGCGATCAGGCTGCGGCTGGTGTTCCGCCTTGGTGGCGCCGATGGCGAGGATCGCCGCCTCACCGGCGTCCAGGTCGTCGACGCCCAGCTCCACGTGCGCCTGCTTGGGCACGTCGGCGCCGGGCCAGGTCGGTGGCACGTACTTCTCCACCTTCACGAAACCGAGGCCGTTGCCGGGCCCGCCCAGGTAGACGAACTCGTCGCTGGTGTAGCTGACCTCCATCCCGAGCAACCGGGTGTAGAAGTCCGCAAGCGCGACCGGGTCGTCACAGTCGAGAGAGAAACCGACATAACGGGCGAGTGCCATGGTGGTGCTCCTTAACGTCGTCGTCGCCCCTGACCCTGCCAGCCATGACTGACATCCTGTGGCAGTCTTTGGCGAATGCGTGCCAGCCGTCTTCTGTCCGTGGTCCTCCTGCTGCAGGACCGCGGGCGGCTCACCGCCCAGCAGATAGCCACCGAACTGGAAGTGTCGGTACGGACCGTCTACCGCGACATCGAGGCACTCGGCGCGGCCGGTGTCCCCGTCTACGCCGACCTCGGCCCCCAGGGCGGATACCAGCTGGTCGACGGCTACCGGACTCGGCTGACCGGGCTCACCCCACAGGAAGCCGGCACCATCTTCCTCGCCGGAATCCCGGACGCGGCCGCCGAACTCGGCCTCGGCGCCGTGCTCACCACCGCAGAACTCAAACTGCGGGCCGCACTCCCCGCCCGCCTGGCCCGGCACGCCGACGAGATCCGCGACCGATTCCACCTCGACGCGGCCGGCTGGTTCCGAGAGACCGAGACCCACCCGCACCTCGCCGCACTGGCGGCGGCGGTATGGAACCGGCGGCGGGCCCGGATGCGCTACCTGCGGTGGCGGCAACCGCGTGAGGTAGAACGCGAGATCGAACCGCTCGGAATCGTCCTCAAGGCCGGCGTCTGGTACTTCCTGGCACGCGTCAGCGAGGAGATCCGCACCTATCGGGTCGCGACCATCCTCGACATCACCGTGCTCGACGAGACGTTCGAACGGCCGGAAGGCTTCGACCTCGCCGCCGCCTGGAACCAATGGGCCGCCGACTTCGAACGCCGGCTGCACCGCGACGAGGCCACCGTCCGGCTCTCCCCCGCCGGCCTCGACCGGATCCCGTACCTGATGACCCGCGCCATGGCCCGCAACGTCCGCGACGCCGTCGGCGAACCCGGCCCGGACGGCTGGACCACCGTCACCCTCCCCACCGAATCGGTCCGGCACGCCCACGCCGAATTCCTGCGGCTCGGCGCCGACGTCGAGGTCCTCGGCCCGCCCGAGCTGCGCGAGATGATGCGCACCAGCGTCCAGGAAATGGCAAACCTCTATTCCTGATCGGTACGCCGCCGCACCGCCCACGACCCTCAGGGACGGCTGATCGCCGTCGCCGCTCAGGCGACGAAGAGCGCCGGGCCCGGCTCCACGAGCCGGTGGTCGTCGAAGTCGAAGACGACCTCGTCGACCACCGCCACCACCACGCCGGGAACCAGAGCCACCCGGCGGGCGAGCAGCACCTTCGTCGACCAGCGGTCGACCTGACCCGCCAGGGTGACGACACCACGGTCGACCGCGATCCGGACAGCCGGGGAGTTCTCGGCGATCACGACCTCGTGGACGGCAGCCCGCACGTCGGCGTGGACCGCGTCGTCGGAGCGCAAATGCTCCTTGAGAAGATCACTACGGGTCACGATGCCGGCCAACCGGCCGAGCGTGTCCACGATCGGCAACTGCTTGACCCCGGACTCGTCCAGCAGACGCGCCGCGGTCCGCACGGCGGCCATGGGTGTCAGGGTGATCGCCGGCGACGTCATCAGCTCCCCGGCAGTACGTGCGGCGGCCTTGTGTTGCTGTCCGCGGCGCCGCCGCTCGAACCAGCGGGGCTCGCCCTCACCGGCGAACTCGACTTTACGGAGCAGGTCGGACTCGGACACCACCCCGATGACCCGGCGATCGTCGTCGATGACGGGTACGGCGTTGATGCGCCGGCCGATGAGCAGGTCGACCACGTCCCGGTAGGGAGTGTCCGGCCCGACGCAGACAACGTCCGGGGTCATGACGTCGTTCACATGCCAAGTCTTCATCGCTCTTACCTCCGCTCTCTACGCTAGGCGGGGGCCGGTCCCGGCCGTCAGAGCCGAACTACCCGGGCCGGCGGGGCCTTCGCAACGATCGGCTGCCGGACGTCGCGGCGCGCCGTTGACGGGGCCCGTAGCCGACCCGCAGCACCATCTGCGCCGGCCGGCGGGCGAGACGCTCGCGGATCTCCGGTGCCTCGGCTCACGTGGCCGGGACGAAGGACATGCTCATCACGGCTCCCTCCGGACACCGGCCGCCGGTGCGGTGACCAGGATCGGTCACCGCACCGGCGAAGTGGTCAGGACAGGGAGCAGCTGATCGGCGCGGGCGTGGCAGCCGCGCCGTTGCCGACGAACCCGAACGTGGTCGAGCCACCGGCCGCGAGCGCCCCGTTGTGGGCGGCGTTGCGGACCGTCACCGCGGGGGTGCCGACCACGCCGTTCCAGAGGGAGCCGATGGTGGTACCGGCCGGGTAGGTCCAGTTCACCGTCCACGCATTGCCGGCGGCGGTGCCGGTGTTGCGTACCGTCACCTCGCCCTGGAACCCACCGGACCACGACGTCAGGGTCTTGTAGGTGGCGGTGCAACCCTGATCACCGTTGCCGCCGCCGGCACTGGTGGTGACGCTGCGGCCCGCCGACGCTGCGGAGACGTTCCCGGCGGCGTCACGGGCACGGACACTGAACGTGTACGCCATGGACGCCGCCAGCCCGGTGGCCGTGTAGGACGCCGACGAGACGGTGGCGATCACGGTCCCGTTGCGCAGCACCTCGTACGCCGTCACGCCGACGTTGTCGGTGGCGGCGGCCCAGGTCAGCGCCACACTGTTGGCGGTGATCGTTCCGGCGGCGGGCTGACCGGGCGCGCTCGGCGCGGTGCTGTCGCCCTCCGAACCGCCGTCGCCGTACCGCTGGCCCAGGCTGATCCCGGTCGTGCTGCCGTCGCCGCCCAGCGGAACCTGGTGGTCGAGGCCGACGAACTTGCCGGCATGCTGCCACAGCGCCGGCTTGAGCAGCGCGTACTTCTGCTCGTCCCAGGTCTTCCAGTCGTCCAGCAGCAGGCCACCGGTGTCGCCGGAGTTCGGGTTCAGCACCCAGAACGTCTGGTGCAGCCGGTGCTCGACGATCAGGTCACGCAGCGCCGTCATCCAGCGGTCCTGGCGTTCGTCCTGACCGAGCCGCCCGCCCCACTCGCCGATCAGCAGCGGCGCGGTGCCGTTCTCGTGCAGGTAGAACCAGTTCGGCCGCCACACGTCATCGGTCAGGCTGGCCTTGTCGAACGGCTTGTCGAACCACGGCTGGTTGAACACCAGCGGCCCGTAGTCGTGCGGGGAGTAGACAAGCTGGTCCTGATGGGCACCCAGGTTGATCGGGTGGTCCTTGGCGCCGCGCAGGTTGCCGCCCCACCAGTTGTAGTAGTAGTTCGGCGACCGGTCCGGGTCGGTGTTCGGCGAGTTCCAGGTCTCGCCCTCCCGCGGGTAGATCTCGTTGCCCTCGACCAGGATCAGCACCTCCGGGTTGATCGCCAGGATGCGCTTGGCGGCCGTCTCAGCGGTGTGCTTCCAGTTGTCGATGTCCGTGGAGTTGTCCCACTTGGCCCGGGCGGTGTCGTTGGGCGTACCGTGCGGCTCGTTCTTCAGGTCGAAGGCGACGACCGTGTCGTTGGTCTTCCACCGGGTCGCCGCCCATTCCCAGGCCTGGTAGTAGAGCTCCGGCGTGACCGTTCCCTTGTACCAGACAGGGTGGATGTGCCCGGAGTTGTCAGCCTCCGCCGAGTGCACGTCGAGCAGCACCTTGACGCCGTAACGCTCGCACAGCTGCAGCCAGTACTCGAAGATCTGCAGGCTGTTCATCCCGGTCAGTTCCGGGTTGGCGTAGGTGTTCACGCTCGGCACCGTGGCCTGGCCGGCCTTCCATTCCAGCAGCAGCTGGGTGGAGATCGGCACCCGCACGATGTTGATGCCGCGCTGTGCCATCGCGGCGGTGACCTGGGTGATGTTGGCCGACCACAACCCGTGGAACACCCGTTCCGTGGCGTTGAAGCCGAACCAGTTGGCGCCGGTCAGCCACACCGGATTGCCGGCGGCATCGACGATCTGGTTGCCGGACACGTGCAGCCAGTCGGTGGCCGGCGCGGCGGCGGCGGCGGATACGCCGGGCGCCACGGTGACGGCCGCTGCGGCGCCACCGGTGACCGCCAGGGCAGCGCCGAGGACGGCGGCGACAACCCTGCGTTTGGGTTTGGCAAACACTCGAACTCCCCACGAGGACACGGGCATGATCAAAATCTGGGAGCGCTCCCATCGACAGTATTTAATCTCGTCGAAACAGGAAGCAAGACTTTTCGAACGCGAGTTCTTCCAGCTTCTGCCGAGTTCGCATTCGCCTTGATCGGCGGCGCTCGCCACGGCGCCACCCGCCGGCATGCCCGTGCGGCGATTTGACCGCCGGCGATGGCATACGTCCAGGCGTGGCAGCCCGGCGACCACACATCCCGTTAAGCATCCTAGGAGGCTGGCTTGCTGCTTCTCAGTGGCCGCTGGGCGGTCGCCGGCTAGGTCAGCCGCCGTCCGCCGGCAGGAACATGACGCTCTCCACGTCGACCGCCACACCGAACTCGGCGGCTGCCGCCGACTCCAGGGCTGCCTCCGCCTCGACCGGCACCTCTTCCGGCTCCCGCACCAGAGTCCCGGTGACCACCACGCCGTCGAAACGGGCGCTCACCGGCGCGACCTCGAAGATGCTGAACCCGGCGAACACCCCGTTCCCGGCGCTGCCGAGAATCGCCCGCCCGGCACGCTCCAACTGCGGACGCCCGTAACGACGCTGCTCCACCCGCATCACCATCCCGGCCGCACGTGCCCGGTCCAGGATCCGACGCTGCACCTCGTCCGCCGGCCCGTGCCACAGCAACGTCACCGAACCGTCCTCCGGCACACCGGCATGCCCGACATATCCACGGCTGCCCGGGCCGGCCGTCTCACCTATCCAGGGATGCAGGTCGTTCATCACCAGCTCCACCGGCTCCTGCGCCACCGCGACCGCGGAGACCTGCCGGCCGGCATCCAGGGGGTCCGACTCCAGCACGACGGCAACCCCTGCGAGCAGCACCCCTGAAACCAGATACAACCATCGATCCCACCGGCCGCGCCCGCCCGGCACCACTCCCCCGCCATCCATGCCGACCCCCTCTCAACAGGGAGAACGTGCATGATCCACACCTGGTTCAAATCTTCCTTCGGTACGGGCCACCCGGCACCGCCGAATCGGGACAGTTCCGGACCACAACGCGACGCGGGCGCCACTCCGGCCCACCAGCGCGCCGCACGGGCTGAATCCCCGGTCACCGCCGACCCGCCGGCCGTACCGAGAGCAGTCGTCGCGGGCTGGACAACCGCCGTCAGGTACCGCCGGCAGGCCCACGACGCACTCCGGCCGACGGGCGGCCGGTGAGACGAACGCATCCGGGCCAGCGAACGCCCGGCGGAACGAACGCACCGGGGTCGGCGGCTGGCCGGACCCACCCGGGCCGCCGGCTGGTCGGACGCATTCGGGTCGGCGGGTGGTCGGCGGGACGGACGCATTCGGCCCGGCGGGCGGTCGGCGGCCGGGACGGATCGCCTGCGTTCGAGCGATGGCACGTAACGCGCTGATGCGGTCGGGCCGGTGGTGGCCCGTACCGAAGGAAGTGGATTATCTGTCGCGGAACTACCGCGGCTACGCTGGGATCATGACCGCGATGGCGCCCACCCGGACCGAGACGGACCTGTCGTTCCTGCTTGATCACACCAGCCACGTGCTTCGTTCGCGGATGACGGCGGCGCTGGCCGTGGTGGGCCTGACGGCGCGGATGCACTGCGTTCTGGTGCATGCGCTGGAGGAGGAGCGGACGCAGATCCAGCTGGCCGAGCTCGGCGACATGGACAAGACGACCATGGTGGTGACGGTCGACGCGCTGGAGAAGGCGGGCTATGCCGAGCGGCGGCCGTCGGCGACGGACCGGCGGGCGCGGATCATCGCGGTGACCGAGGCGGGTGCGGCAATCGCGCGGCGCAGTCAGGAGATCGTCGACGGTGTGCACCGTGATGCGCTGCGGTCGGTTCCGCAGGAGGAGCGCGACATTCTGGTCCGGGCGCTGAACAGGCTGGCCACCGGTCATCTGGCCGCACCCGTGGAGAACGCGCAGCCGGCGCGGCGGGCCCGGGAGCGCGCCAGGTAGGTCCGTCGAGGATCGTCTACAACAAAACTATCTGCTAGGGTCCTTCCCATGAACTCATGGGGAGGCTCCATGCGACGCTGGACCGCACTCGGCGTACTGTCCGCCGCCGGGCTGATGACCGTTCTCGACGGCAGCATCGTCACCGTGGCGATGCCCGCCATCCAGCAGGACGTGGGCTTCTCCCCCGCCGGGCTGAGCTGGATGGTGAACGCGTACCTCATCCCGTTCGGCGGACTGCTGCTGCTCGCCGGACGGCTGGGTGACCTGGTCGGCCGCCGCGCGATGTTTCTGGCCGGGATCGTGGTCTTCACCGCCGCCTCGCTGCTCGCCGGGCTGGCCACCGGTCCGGGCATGCTGATCGCCGCCCGGTTCCTGCAGGGGGTCGGCAGCGCCATGGCGTCCGCCGTGGTCCTCGGCATCCTGGTCACGCTCTTCACCGAACCGGGCGAGCGGGGCAAGGCAATCGCGATCTTCAGCTTCACCGGCGCCGCCGGGGCGTCGATCGGGCAGGTCCTCGGCGGCGTGCTCACCGATCTGCTCAGCTGGCCGTGGATCTTCTTCATCAACGTGCCGATCGGGGTCGCCACCATCGCCCTGGCGCTGCGCGCCCTGCCTCGCGACCGCGGAGCCGGGCTGTCCGGAGGCGCCGATGTGATCGGCGCGGCACTGGTCACGTCCGGGTTGATGCTCGGGATCTACACGATCGTCAAGGTCGAGCAGTACGGCTGGACGGCGGCGCACACCCTCGGCCTCGGCGCGGTGTCGCTGGCCCTGCTCGCCGGATTCGTGGCCCGTCAGGCGACCGCCGCGCAGCCGCTGATGCCGCTGCGCATCCTGCGCTCCCGTAACGTGGCCGGCGCCAACATCGCCCAGATGCTGTCGCTGTCGGCCATGTTCGCGTTCCAGGTTCTGGTGGCCCTGCACATGCAGAAGGTGCTCGGCTACGGCGCCCTCGAGACCGGCCTCGCGATGCTCCCGGCCGCGGTCGGCATCGGCACGGTCTCGCTGTTCGTGTCGGCCCGGCTGAGTGCCCGGTTCGGCGCCCGGACCGTTCTGCTCACCGGCCTGACGCTGCTCATCGCCGCGATGGTGCTGCTCAGCCGCATCCCGGTGCGGGCCGGGTACGTCACCGACCTGCTCCCGGTGATGCTGCTGATCTCCGGCGGCGGCCTGGTGCTGCCGGCGCTCGCGACGCTCGGCATGTCCGGCGCCCGGGAGAGCGACGCCGGCCTCGCTTCCGGGCTGTTCAGCACCACACAGCAGGTCGGCATGGCGATCGGCGTCGCGGTGCTGTCCACACTGGCCGCCTCCCGCACCGAGAACCTGCTGGCAGCGGGCCACTCCTCGGCCGCGGCCCTGACCGGGGGCTACCGGCTCGCCTTCACCACGTCGGCGGGTCTGCTGGCCGCCGCCCTGCTGGTCAGCGTCCTCGTCCTGCGGCGGGGGCCTGGCGCCGCGGTACCCGCATCCGCCGGCGCTCCCTCCACAGCGGCCTGAGACGGCGCCCGCCCACCGTCCGGCCAGAACTCAGCGCCGTCTTCCCGTCCGGGATACCGCGCTGGGGTCTGGCCGGATCGGTCGGCGAGCATACCGATCACCCGGCGATCAGGACCGGAGTCAGAGGCGGATGCGCTGGCCCGCGAAGATCAGGCCGGGGCTCTTGAGACGGTCGGAGTTCAGCGCGTAGAGCGTACGCCAGCCGCCCTTGACCTTGTACTTCCTGGCGATGCCGGCGAGGGTGTCCCCGGAGCGGATCACGTAGGTCCGGCCACTGGCCTTGGACGGGGTGGCCTTCTTCTTGGCCGCGGTGCTCGTCCTCTTGTAGACCCCGGCCTTCTTCCCGCAGGTCGGCCACGGCTTCAGGCCACGCTTGGCGTAGAGCTTGTTCGCGATGGCGATCTGCTCGGCCTTGGTGGCCTTGTCGGCGGTGGGCGCGTATCTGCCGCCGCCGTTGGACTTCCACGTGCTGCGGCTGAACTGCAGGCCGCCGTAGTACCCGTTGCCGGTGTTGATGTGCCAGCGGCCGCCCGACTCGCACTTGGCGACGACGTCCCAGTTGACCTGGCGGGCCGCCTGGGCGGGGCTTGCGGGGGCGAGCAGGATGCCTGCTCCGGTTACCGAGGCCGTGGCCAGAACCAGGGCGAGGCGCACTCGTCCACTACCGATCCGAGACATGGATTTCCTCCACGCCTGCGAGGTGAGCTGTCGGGTTCGGGCTGGAAATGGCCCGGCCGTTCACACGGCTTGACCCCGAGGCGCGTCACACTCGCGCCGTGGAGATTGGGTCCCCCGCTCCTGCCGTCCGATTGCGTCTGTGGGCGGCGGCAGGATTCGGCGGTCCGTCCACAGTGCCCGCGTCGCGGGACGGCCCGACGGTAACCACGTCGATGGGCGGGTAACCAAGCGAAGGACCCCGGATAGTGACGTTCTTCTCAGTATTTGCCCGCTTTGATCTTGTTAGCGCCCTGAAATGCCGGAAACGGGGGTTATTCCGTTCTGATCTGAATAATGGGTATTCAGCGGGGCAATGATCGGGGTGGCGGTGAGCAGATCGCGGCGGCGGGCCAGCCAGAGGATCACGGCGGCGAAGCCGATCAGGACCGGTGCGTCCACGACGACCGCCTGCCACGGCATGTCGGCCGCCGTCTCGTCCAGAGAGAGGTCACCGAAAGCGGCCGACAGCACGCTGCCGATCAGGTTGTTCATCACATGCAGCGCGATCGCCGCCTCCAGGCCGCCGGTACGGACGGTCAGCCAGCCGGTCACCACGCCGAAGACGACCAGGTCGGCGAAGCCCCACGGAGTGCCCCACCCGTGCAGGGCCGCGAACACCGTCGCCTGCACCACGATCGGGAGCCACGGGCTGCGCAACCACGCGCCGATCCCCTGCAGCAGCCAGCCGCGGCACACGTACTCCTCGGCCGCCGCCTGGAAGGGAACGACCACGAGCAGGACGGCCATCGAGATCAGGAACGGGCCCCAGCCGGCGAGCGGATCGTCCAGTCCGGCATCCTCACCACCGGTGATCACCGACAACGCGGTGCCGCCCGCGATGAAGACCACGATGGCGACCGCGGCGACCGGCAGGCAGATCATCAGCCAGCGCCAGCGGATCCGGCCCGCCACCGACGACAGGGTCCCGGCCGGCCGCTCCTGGATCCAGCGGGCCGCGAGGAGCGCGAACGGCAGGAACACGGCGATCAACAGGAATCCGAGGGTCAGGTCGGGCAGCGGGCCGAAACCGGGCATGCCGTCCGGCCCGTCGGGGCGCCCGGCGATCTCCGCCGCGACGGTGTAGACCCCGTAGCCGACCACCATCACCAGGAATCCGCCGAGGACGATGAACAGGGTGCCCAGCACGGTGCGCCACCAGCGGTGCCCGGCGGTGCGGGCCAGCCGGTGGTAAGGGGTGCCCGGCGGTGGAGGAATCATCATGAGGAGAATTTTCGTGTCCGGCAGCCGTGCGCGGATCTGGCCGCAGCCGGATACGCATCCCTAACCTCGGATATAGACGTGCCCGCCACCTGACCCGCGGGCAGAATGCCGATCATGGAACCACCCGAGATGATCAATGCCGGTGAGCTCGTCCTCAAGCGCTGGGAACCGGAGTGGTCCGGCGAACTCGCCGCGGCTGTCCAGGAGTCGGCACCCGAACTGCGGCCGTTCCTGCCGTTCGCGGCCGGCGACTACGGACTTGCCGAGGCGCGGTCCTACACCGAGCGTTCGGTGACGAGCTGGGCGGAGGGCACCGAGTTCAACTACGCGATCTTCACCTCGGTCGGTGACCTGATCGGCTCGATCGGCCTGATGACCCGTCCCGGCCCGGGCGCGCTGGAGATCGGCTACTGGCTGCGCACCCCGTGGACCGGCCGCGGCCTTACGACCGCCGCCGTGCGGGTGCTGACCCGCGTCGCGCTGACCCTGCCCGGCATCGAGCGCGTCGTCATCCGGCACCATCCGGCCAACGCCGCCTCGGCCGCGGTCGCCACGAAGGCCGGTTTCGCCGAGGTCGCGCGGGACGGCGACGACGTCGTCCGGGAATTCCGGCCGTAGGGTCCGTCCGTATGGAGACCACCGACGACGGGCGCTACGTGGTGATCAACGGGCGTCGGTGGCGCGCCACCGACCCGGAGATACCCGACGAACCGGCCGCCCGCCTGCGCAAGGCGCTGATGGCGGCCCGCCGCGACGTCGGTGCGGCACTGCGCGCCGGGCGGGACCCGGCGCCCGCCCGGGCCCGGGTGCAGGCCGCCAAAGTGGCACTCGGGGAACGCGGCACGCCGTGGTGGGAGCAGTCCGCCGACGAGCGGCGCGAACGATGGGAACAGGGACTGCGCGATCTCGGCGCCTGACCGGCTCGACGGTGCAGGAGCGGGAATCCGGCGGCGACGTCAGGGAGCGGGCACGACCACGACACCGCGGCCCGGCAGCGCGGGCGGGGCACCGGGCAGCTCGGAGAGGCCGACCGGCTCGTCGGTGCGGTTGATCAGGAAGCGGACCGGGCCGCGGATCGCGAGCTCCACCCTTCCGCGCAGGCCGGCCGGCAGTTCGCTGACGACACCGGCCGGCGTGAGCAGGTCCTCCAGGATCAACCCCAGGCCTTGCGGCCCCAACCGGGTCGAGACGTACGCCGCGGAGCCGTCACCCACCGAGCGGCGGGTGACGGCAGCGCCGCCGTCGGCGTAGGCGGCCAGCACCTTCACGGCCGGATCGGTGACCTCGACCCGCTCCGACCACAACGTGCCGGACGCGCCGTTGGTCAGGGGCACCGCCGTGCCGTCCGGCAGCGGTGCGAACTCCTCCACCCGGATGCCGAGCAGATCCCGCAGAGCCCCCGGATAGCCGCCGAGCCACACGTGGTCGTTCTCGTCGGCGATTCCGGAGAAGTAGGTCGTCACGAGGTGGCCGCCGCGTTCGGCGTACGCCTCGAGGCGCTGCCGCAGCGAAGCCGGCACCAGGTGCAGGATCGGGGCCACCACCAGCCGGTATCCGGTCAGGTCGGCGCTGACCGGCACCACGTCGGCGCGGATGCCGCGATCGAGCAGGGCCGTGTACCAGTCGAGCGCCTCCCGGCGGTACCGCAGCCGGTCGGTCGGGTGCGAGTCCAGCTCGGCGGCCCACCAGGACTCGTAGTCGACGACCACGGCGACCGGCGCCGGCGTACGACCGATGCCCGCCACCCCGGACAGGGACCGTAACCGCGCCCCGAGTTCGGTGACCGCCCGGAAGATCGCGGTTTGTTCTCCGGCGTGCGGCAGCATCGCCGAGTGGTACTTCTCGGCACCCGCGCGGGACTGCCGCCATTGGAAGAAGCAGACGCCGTCGGCACCGTGCGCGACATGCGTGAGCGAGTCGCGGGCCAGTTCGCCGGGAAGTTTCGGCGGGTTGACCGGCCGCCAGTTGACCGCGCTGGTGGAGTGTTCCATCAGGAACCAGGGCCGCCCGGCGATCAGGTTGCCGCACAGATTGGCCGAGAAGGAGAGCTCGTCGCGGGCCTGCGCGCCGAACCCGATGTAGTGGTCGTTGGCGACGAAGTCGACCTCGGCCGCCCAGTCCGGGTAGTTCATGCCGTTGATGTCTCCGGCGACCATGAAGTTCGTGGTGACCGGAACGTCCGGGGTGAGCTCGCGCAGGATCCGCCGCTCGGCGAGGTAGTGGTCCTTGAGTGCGTCGGACGAGAACCGTTTGAAGTCGAGCTGCTGGGTCGGGTTGACCGGCCCGCCGGCGTGCCGCGGTGGCAGGATCTGGTCCCACTCGCCGTAACGCTGCGACCAGAAGTCGGTGCCCCAGGCCGCGTTCAGCGCGTCCAGGGTGACGTAGCGGGCACGCAGCCAGACCCGGAAGGCACGGGCCGCGTCGTCGGAGTAGTCGTCGACGTTGTGGCAGCCCAGCTCGTTGCTGACGTGCCAGGCGGCGAGGGCGGGATGCCGTGCGTACCGGCCGGCGATCGCCCGGACCATGCGCAGCGCGTGCTCGCGGAAGACCGGCGAGGTGGGCCGCCAGTGCTGGCGGGCACCGGGCCAGACGGTTCGTCCCTCCCGGTCGACCGGCAGGATCTCCGGATGCTTCGTGGTGAGCCACGGCGGCGGGGAGGCGGTCGGCGTGGCCAGGTCGACCAGGATCCCGTTGGCGTGCAGCAGGTCGACGACCTCGTCGAGCCAGCCGAAGTCGTAGCGTCCCTCGGCGGGTTCGAGCCGCGCCCAGGAGAAGATGCCGAGCGAGACGATGGTGACCCCGGCCTCGCGCATCGCCCGCACGTCCTCGGCCCACACCTCGCGCGGCCATTGCTCGGGGTTGTAGTCGGCACCGAACTCGATGCGGGGCTCGCCGTCGCGCCGCAACCATCGAGGAGCCTCCCGCGGTACGCGCAACGCGCCCGCGAAGAACCCGAGCGAGGCGTCGTCCGCGGCCGGGGCGTCGTGCGGCCGGTTGAGGTGACCGTGCGTGGTACCCCGGGCCAGGAACGTGCCGGCCGGCACCCCCGCCTCGCGCAACTGCCGTTCCAGCAGCTCCCCCGAGGGCCGCAGGTCGTCGTCCTCGGAGAGCAGGATGTGCACCGGGGGCAGGCCGCGGAGGTCGGCCGAGCCGGGCAGCGCGTCGGCGGGGATGTCGCTGATCCGGCCCACGTAGTTGCGGACCATGTCCTCGATGTTCTCGAGGCTCCGGCCGTGACCGAGCGTGGGCGTCGGGAAGTGCAGGAACGGGTACGCCAGCAGGATCAGATCAGGGCCGTGGCCGCGGCACCGCAGTGCCGTGGCCAGAGCGAGAGCCGCTCCGGCGCTGGCGCCGCCGATGGCCTTGCGGGCCGGCAGGTCGTCACGCCCGGTGACCCAGGTCCACACGGCGTGCACGTCGTCGACCGGTACCGGATACCGCACGCCGCCGACCGCGAGCCGGTAGCCCACCGACACGACGACGGCGTCGGCGCGGCGGGCCAGTTCGGCGGCCACGTGGTCGGCCTCCGGCATGTCCAGGTCACCGTGGCGGAACCCGCCCCCGTGCGCCCAGACCAGCACCGCCCCGGCGGGTCCCTCAGGTTCGTGGATCCGCACCGGAACGGGCCCGTGCGGTCCCGCGATCTCCCGATCAGTGACCATCCGTACCCCCTTCGATGAAACGATTTGACCACGAGGGACGGCGTACGGCAGGACGCCGCGGGCGGTGCCGGCATCGGAGAGGGCGGCTCACACGCGGGCGGCCAGCCAGCCGGCCATGGCACGGACCCCGTGGCCGATCGCGCGCTCGTCCGGCTTGAAGGTGCCGAAGTGCGGATAGCTCGTCTCGATGCGCTGGCCGGGCGACCGGATGCCGAGCAGGGTGTAGGTGCCCGGGACCTCGTTGAGGAACAACGAGTAGTCCTCGCCGCTGAACGGGACCGCGGCGTGCAGCGCCGAGACCCGGTCGCGGCCGATCGTGCGACGCAGGTGCCGTTCGAGAGCACGGCCCTCCCGTACCGGACTGAGCATCGCGGGGAACGGCTCGGGCGGGAAGTCGACGGACTCCGCTCCGGCGGCGAGCGCGCGGCGGCGGACCTCGGCGCGGATCTCGGTGTACCGCGGCTCCGGCCAGCAACGGTAGACCACCTGGACCTGGGCGCCGGACGGGCGTGCCTGGAAGAACACGAACCGGGACAGCGGGGTGCGCGGCGTCTGCAGGTCGGTGACGAGTTGCTCCAGCGCGGCGGGGGTGGCCGGGCGGGTGACCGTGCCGAGGCCGGCCAGATCGGCGGCGAGCCGCTCGGCCCGGGCCGGGGCGTCCGGGCCGGTCAGCGTGATCGTGCCGCGGTCCTGGCCGGGCATGCCGAAACCGGAGGTGACCCGGAACTCGCCGACCGGGAACGGGAAGCAGTGCAGGGCGTGGATCTCGGCGGGACGCGCGATGTCGAACACCCCGTCGGCAAGCATCGCGCGGGCCCCGGTCAGCGACTCCTCGGCCGGCTGGAACACGAACATGACGCGGCCGGCGAGACGCTCGCGCAGCCGGGCGAGAACCAGGGCGACGCCGACACCGACGGTGGTGTGGATGTCGTGCCCGCACACGTGGGTCGGCGTCGTGGCGCCGCCGACCTGGTCGCCGGGCGGGACGGCGTCCATGTCGGCGCGGTAGGCGACGGTCCGGCCGGGGCGTACCCCGTTCAGAACCGCGACGACGCCGTGACCGCCGACCCCGGTGGTGACGTCGAGGCCTGCCGCGCGCAGCGACCGCGCCACCACGTCGGCGGTGCGCCGCTCCTGGCCGGGACCCTCCGGATGGCTGTGGAGGTCCCGGCGCAGAGCGACGAGCCGATCGTCGAGCCGGGCCGCGATCCGATCGATCGGCGACGACAACGAGGCCGAGGCCGCGGCCGCGGCGGGTCCGGCGGATGCCAGCCACGCACCGGCGACACCGGCCGCGGCGCCGCCGAGCACGGCGCGACGACTGAGAGCACGTTCCTGTGAATGCGACACGATTCTCCCCGTTCTTCACCATCAAGCTGTCTGGTCCCAGCCTGCCGGGAACCCGTGCGCACCACAGTGGAGCAGGGCCGTGGCCGATGGTGGTGCCAGCACCACCATCGGCGCTCTCACGGGTGCAGCAGCAACTTGCCGCGGGTGTGGCCGGCCTCGCTCCGATCGTGGGCCTTCGCCGCCTCGGCCAGCGGGAACGTGTCCGCCACCTCGATGTGCAGCCGGCCGGCGACGGCCAGCGCGGCCAGTTCCGCAAGCGCCTCGGCGGTGCGTTCACCATTGGCGGAGAACGGGACGCCCGCCTCCTGCGCGGCGGCCGCGTCGGCGATCGTGACGATCCGGTCCGCGGTGCCACGCAGTTCGACGGAGGCGTGCACCGCGCCGTGACCGGCCGCGTCGAGAACGGCGTCGACACCCTGCGGCGCCACCGCGCGGACCCGGCTGACCAGGCCGTCGCCGTACGCCACCGGAATGGCACCGAGCGAACGAAGATAGTCGTGGTTCCCCGCCGACGCGGTACCGATGACGGTCGCCCCGCGAGCGACGGCGAGCTGCACCGCCACCCCGCCCACACCGCCCGCCGCGCCGTGCACCAGCACGGTCTCCCCGCCGGTGACCCCGAGCAGCCCGAGCACCCGCTGCGCGGTCTCCCCGGCGACCGGCAGGGCCGCTGCCTCGTCCCAGCCGAGCCCGGCCGGCTTGCGGGCCACGACGGTCGCCAGAGCGAACGCGGCGTACGCCCCGGTGTCGGTGAACCCGAACACCTCGTCGCCCGGCGCCAGGCCGGTGACCCCCGCGCCCACCTCGTCGACCACGCCGGCCGCCTCCCAGCCGGGAACCGCCGGGAACACGGTCGGGAAGAATGCGTCCAGCCAGCCGTTACGGATCTTGTAGTCGACCGGGTTGACGGCCGCGGACACCACCCGCAGCCGAACCTGGCCGGGGCCGGGACGCGGCACGTCGGCCTCTGCCACGCGCAGTACCTCGGATCCGCCGAACCGGTCGAAGACGATCGCCTCCATCGTTGCCACCTCTCCTGGATCGTTGCGTGCATCGCTGTGGGACCCACGCTGCAGTCCGGGAAGCCGGTTGTGGAGCGGACCCGTCTGCCTAGGATCAGCGGTCCTTGGCTGGTCCCGCGGATCTGCGGGAGCATGGCGACCATGGATCGACGAGAGCTGGCCGACTTCATCCGGCGGTGCCGCGAGCGACTGCGGCCGGGCGAGGTGGGGCTCTCGGCGGGGCCGCGACGGCGTACCCCCGGTCTGCGCCGGGAAGAGGTGGCACTGCTCGCCGGCATGTCGGCGGACTATCTGATGCGGCTGGAGCAGGCGCGCAGCCCGCAGCCGTCACCGCAGGTGCTGCGCTCGCTCGGGCAGGCGCTCCGGCTCAGCGACGACGAACGCGACCACCTCTACCTGCTGGCCGGGCACCGTCCGCCGGCGGGGCCACTCGCCGGCGCCCACGTACGGCCGGGTCTGCTCTATCTGCTCGATCAGCTGACCGGTGTGCCGGCGCAGGTGCTCAGTGACCTCGGCGACGTGCTCGCGCAGAACCCGCTGGCCGAGACGCTGTTCGGCGACATCTGCCCGCCGGTGCTCCACGATCACGGGACGGACCACAACGTCGTCTGGCGGTGGTTCAACGATCCCCGGATCCGGGCGGCGCACCCGGCGGAGGACCACGACTACTGGAGCCGGTTGCAGGTCGCCGACCTGCGGGCGGCGGTCGCCCGGCGCGGCGCGGACCCGGTGGCGGCGACGCTGGTCCGGCGCTTGCGGGCCGGAAGTACGGAGTTCGCCGAGCTGTGGGACCGGCACGAGGTGGCGGTACGGCGAACCAGCCGGATGCGGGTCCAGCACCCGACCGTCGGCATGCTCGAACTGGATCTCGAGACGTTGCTGACACCGGCCGAGGACCAGCGGCTGGTGATGCTGACCGCACCGGCGGGCAGCCCGACGGCCGGCTATCTGGACCTGCTTCGTGTCGTCGGCCGGGAGTCGTTCGCCGGATGACCGGGGCCGGCGTTCACCGGCCGGCCGATCAGGCCGCGGCGGCCCGGGTGATGTGGCCGAGCGGGTCGGACAGCAGGGCGGCGAAGCCTTTCTCGGCGGCGCCGATCAGGGTGGCGTCGTCGCCGAGCCCGGACGGCAGCAGCCGCGCGCGTTCCCGCGACACCGGCATGCTGTGCCGGGCGATCCGGGCACCGATCTGTGGCGCGGCGACGGCGTAGAGCTCGCGGAGGGTGCCCCCGAACACGACGACACCCGGATTGAACAGGTTGATCAGGCTGGCGACGCCGATGCCCAGCCAGTCACCGGTCCCGGCCACCGCGGAGGCGGCGGCCGGATCACCGGCGGCCGCGGCACGCACCACCGACCGGACCGCCGCACGGCCGGACTCACCGCCGCGCCCGGCGGCTTCGAGCAACGCGTACTCCCCCGCCTCCGCCTCCAGGCAGCCAAGCGAGCCGCACAGGCACTCCCGGCCGCCGTGCGGGTTGACCAGCATGTGCCCGACCTCGCAGCCGTAGCCGCTCTCCCCGCCGAGCAGTGCGCCGCCGACCAGGATGCCGCCGCCCACCCCGACGTCGCCGTGCAGGTAGATCAGGTCGGGTGAGCCGATCCCGGCGCCGCGCACGAACTCGGCCTGCGCGCCCAGGTGGGCCTCGTTGCCGACGGCGACCGGCAGGCCGATCCCGAGAGCGGCCTCCAGCTCGGTGCCGAACGCCTGGTCGACCCAGCCCAGCTCCGGACCGTAGCGGACCATGCCGTCGCCCGGCCGGATCATGCCGCAGTAGGACGCACCCACCCCGGCGCAGACGGTGCCTGGCGGCGCCGCGTCGTGGAGGTCCCGGCCGAGCGCAGCCAGGCCGCCGACGACGGTGTCCAGATCCGCGCCGGTACGCGGACGTGTCGTCTCGCGCCGGTCGAGGACCGTCCCGCCGAGCCCGACCCGGGCCGCCACCAGCCGGTCCACGGCCACGTCGAAGGCCAGCACGAACACCCGGTCGGTCGCCGGCCGCACCACCAGCGACGGCCGCCCGGCACCGGCCGGCGTGGCCGGGTTCTCCTCGCCGACCAGGCCGGCGGCGGCGAGTTCGCTGGTCAGAGCAAGAATGGTGCTGCGGTTGACGCCCATCCGCCCGGCGAGCGCGGCCCGCGACAGCGGACCGCTGACGTGGACGTGGCGCAACAGCGTGCCCAGGCTCGCACGATGCTTGCTCACTGCCGGGTCCTTGCGGGGTGTGACGGTCGGGGGTCATCCACTCTCTCACACGCCCGGCGCGGACCACCGTGGTCGCGCATCAGGGCGCCGTCCACGCGGAGGGCTGGACCGGCCCGCCGTTTCGGGTATGGTCCGAGCCACAAGTGAAGACTTCGCCGCGACACCGCCGCGGGAGAGTCCCCGCCCCTGACCGGGCGGGGCGCCGAAGGAGCAACTTCTCCCTCAGAATCTCTCAGGCCCCAGTACCGCGACGGTCAGGCGACTCTGGAAAGTCAGCTGCTCTCGACGAGCAGCTGCGCCCACGGTGCAAGCCGCCCTCGGGCGGTGAACCTCTCAGGCAGAGATGACAGAGCGAGGGAGGCCCCGACCCCGACGAAGGAGCCTCCGTTGCGACGCACCGCACTTCATCACATCCACCAGCGCCTGGGCGCGACCATGACCGGTTTTGCCGGCTGGTCGATGCCGTTGCGCTACGGCAGTGACATCGCCGAGCATCACACCGTACGGACCGGTGCCGGCCTGTTCGACCTCGGTCACATGGGCCAGCTGGAGGTGACCGGGCCGGAGGCCGCCGCCTTCCTCGACCACGCCCTGGTCGGCCGGTTGTCGGCGGTTGCCGTCGGCCGCGCGAAGTACACGATGCTGTGCCACACCACCGGCGGTGTCCTCGACGACCTGGTCGTCTACCGGCTCGCCGAGGACCGGTTCCTGGTGGTCGCCAACGCGTCGAACGCGCCGGTGGTGCGCGCCATGCTGGGTGAGCACTCCGGCGGCTTCATGGTGCGCATCGCCGACGCCGGCCGGTCACTGATCGCGGTGCAGGGGCCACGGGCGGCCGAGGTGGCCGGTGTCCACCCGGATCTGCGCTACTACGGCATCAAACGGGACCGGCTGGCCGGGCGTGAGGTCCTGCTGGCCCGTACCGGGTACACGGGCGAGGACGGTTTCGAGATCTACTGCGCGCACGAGGACGCCGAGCAGATCTGGGAGTGGGCCGCCGCGGCGGGCGCGACCCCGACCGGCCTGGCCTGCCGGGACACCCTGCGGCTGGAGGCCGGGATGCCGCTGTACGGGCACGAGCTGACCCTCACGACCACCCCGTTCCACGCCGGTCTGGGCCGGGTCGTCGCCCTGGACAAGACGGACTTCGTGGGTGCCGCCGCCCTGCGCGCCGTGCAGCCGGACACCACGCTGGTCGGCCTCACGACGAAGGGCCGGCGGTCCCCGCGGGCGGGCCACGCGGTGCTCGACCCGGCCACCGGCACCCGGGTCGGCGAGGTGACCAGCGGGGCACCGTCCCCGACGCTCGGGCATCCGATCGCGATGGCGTACGTCTCCAAGGACCTGGCCGGGCCGGGCACCCGGCTGACCGTCGACGTCCGGGGCACCCACGAGGACGCCGAGGTCGTCAGCCTCCCCTTCTACCGGCGGCGGTCCTGATGGCCGTCTCCGTCTTCGACCTGTTCTCCATCGGCATCGGCCCGTCCAGCTCGCACACGGTCGGCCCGATGCGCGCCGCCCGGCTGTTCACCTCCCGTCTCGGCCCGATCGACGACGTGGCCACGGTGCGGGCCGAGCTGTTCGGGTCGCTCGGTGCGACGGGGCACGGCCACGGCACGCCGAAAGCGGTCCTCCTCGGTCTGCAGGGCGAGGATCCCGAGACGGTCGACACCGGTCTCGAGCCGTCCGACGGCGCCGCCGGTTTCGCGGTCGACCTGGTGCTGCACCGGCGCCGGTCGCTGCCCGGGCATCCGAACGGGATGCGGTTCACCGCGCTCGGCGCCGACGGCACCGAGCTGCTTGCCAAGACCTACTTCTCGGTCGGCGGCGGGTTCGTCGTGGATGAGCAGACCTCGGGCGTACGCCTTGATCGCACGCCGGTGACGTACCCGTTCGCCTCGGGCGCGGACCTGCTGTCGCTCACCCGCACCACCGGTCTGTCGATCTCCCGGCTGATGCTGGCGAACGAGACGGCGTGGCGGCCGGAGTCCGAGATCCACGCCGGGCTGCTGAGGATCTGGCGGGTGATGAGCGACTGCATCGACGCCGGTCTCGCCGCCGAGGGTCTGCTGCCCGGTGGTCTGAAGGTGCGCCGCCGGGCCGCCGCGACCGCCCGTCAGCTGCGCGCCGAGGGCAATCCGGAGGCGCATGCCATGGAGTGGCTGACCGTCTACGCGATGGCCGTCAACGAACAGAACGCGGCCGGTGGTCGGGTGGTGACCGCGCCGACCAACGGTGCCGCCGGAATCATCCCGGCCGTGCTGCGCTACTACCTGGAGTTCGTGCCGGGCGCCTCGCCGGACGGGGTGGTCCGGTTCCTGCTGACCGCGGCCGCGATCGGTCTGCTGTTCAAGGAGAACGCCAGCATCTCGGGTGCCGAGGTGGGCTGTCAGGGCGAGGTCGGGTCGGCGTGCGCGATGGCCGCGGCCGGGCTCGCCGAGGTGCTCGGCGGCACCCCGGAGCAGGTGGAGAACGCCGCGGAGATCGGCATGGAACACAACCTCGGCCTGACCTGCGACCCGGTCGGCGGCCTCGTCCAGATCCCGTGCATCGAACGCAACGGCATGGCCGCCGTCAAGGCCGTGACGGCCGCGCGGATGGCCCTGCGCGGTGACGGCCGCCACCACGTCTCCCTCGACAAGGTCATCAAGACCATGAAGGAGACCGGCGCCGACATGAAGACCAAGTACAAGGAGACCGCCCGGGGCGGCCTGGCCGTCAACGTCATCGAGTGCTGACCGGGCGGCTCGCGATCAGCGGGCGCGGGCCCGGCGGGCGGGCCGGGCCGGGGCGTCACCACGGGCGGCGGTGACGGCCTCGCACAGGTCGGTGAGCGGGTCGAGGCGCTGGGCAGTGCAGGCGATCGCCTGCAACAGGCCGCGGAAACGTTCGGCGTCCTCCGGTGCGAGGGCGCCGAGGACGTGCGCCTCGACATGACGCAGCGCGTCGCGCCGGGCCTGCCAGGTCTCGTGTCCCTTGGCGGTGGCGACCACGAGGCGGCTGCGGCGGTCGGCGGGGTCGGGACGGCGCGCGACGAGTCCGGCGCCTTCCAGGTCGTCGATCAGGTACGTCAGGATGGTCCGGTCGATGCCCAGGTCCTGGCCGATCGCGCCCTGGTTGCGGGGAGGCTCCCCGACGGCGGCGGACAGCACCTGATAGCCGCGGGGCCCGCCGGGCAGGTCGTTGAGGGCGTGGTCGGCGGCCTTGGCGTAGGCACGGAAGACCACTCCCAGCATCCAGCCGAGGTCACCTTCGAGGGGGGTCGTCACCACCCCACCATAGCCCAGTGCAGCAGAAGTTCTGCCTGACAAATGTTCTGTTTGACAGAACATCTTTTCCGCGTCACAGTTGCCGCATGTCCGACTACGGCCACCCCCTTGAGTTCGGGTCCTTCATCACCCCGGCAGCCGCCGACCCCACCCGGGTCGTCGCGCTCACCGTGCTCGCCGAGCAGGCCGGTCTGGACCTGGTCACCTTCCAGGACCACCCCTACCAGCCCGGCTTCCTCGACACCTGGACGCTGCTGAGCTACGCCGCCGCGCGCACCGACCGGGTGCACCTCGCGGCGAACGTCACCAACCTCCCGCTGCGCCCACCGGCCGTGCTCGCCCGCAGCGTCGCCGGCCTCGACCTGCTCAGCGGCGGCCGCATCGAGCTGGGCCTCGGCGCCGGCGCCTTCTGGGACGCCATCGAGGCCATGGGCGGGCCGCGCCTGGCCGCCGGCCAGGCCGTGCAGGCCCTCGAGGAGGGCATCGACGTCATCCGTCAACTCTGGGACACCGGCGCCCGTGGCGCGGTCCGGGCCGACGGCGAGTTCCACCGGGTGATCGGCGCCAAACGCGGCCCGGCACCCGCCCACGACGTCGCCATCTGGCTCGGCGCCTACAAGCCGAGAATGCTCGCCCTCACCGGCCGCCGCGCCGACGGCTGGCTGCCCTCCCTCGCCTACCTGAAAGACGGCGACCTGGCCGCCGGCAACCGGATCATCGACGAGGCGGCACTCGAGGCCGGACGCAAGCCCGCCGACGTGCGGCGGTTGCTCAACATCGGCGGCCGCTTCACCGACATCGGCCGCGGTCCGTTGCAGGGCCCGGCCGAACAGTGGGCCGAGGAACTCACCGACCTGGCCCTCACCGACGGCGTCGGCACGTTCATCCTGGCCACCGACGACCCGGACGACCTGCGGCGCTTCGCCGCCGAGGTGGTCCCCGCGGTCCGCGAGGCGGTGGCCGCCGAACGAGCCGGCACCGCGACGAGGCCGACGGCCACACCTTCGCCCGCCGCGCCTTCACCGGCCGGGCAGTCCCCCGCGGCACGCACCCGGCCCGCGCCCACGTCCGTCCGGGCCGGGCAGTCCCCTGCCGCCGGCACCGGGCCGGCGTCCGTGCCGGGCCGGGCGGCGGGCCGGTCACCGTTCACCGTCACACCGACCGAGGACGACGGCGTACGCCGCAGCAGCACCACGGTCTGGGACGAGCAGGCCCGGCCCACCGGCCCCGCGCCGGACCCGGAGCGCACCTACACCCCTCGGGAGCTGGCCAACGGCCGTCATCTGATCGAGGTGCACGACGGGCTGCGCGGCGAACTCGCCCAGATCCACGACCTCATCGATCAGGTCGAGGCGGGAAGTCTCGACGTCGGTGCGGCCCGTTCCCACATCAACACGATGACGATGCGGCAGAACAACTGGACGCTCGGCACCTACTGCGAGTCGTACTGCCGGATCGTCACGACGCACCACACCATCGAGGACCGGTCGCTCTTCCCGCACCTGCGCCGCAGCGACCCGCGCCTGGCCCCGGTCGTGGACCGGCTCGAACAGGAGCACCATGTCATCCACGAGGTGCTCGAGGGAGTCGACAAGGCTCTGGTCGAGATGGTCTCCGGCCCGGGCGGCACGGCCGGCCTGCGTGCCGCGGTGGACCTCCTCACCGACACACTGCTGTCCCACCTGGCCTACGAGGAACGCGAGCTGATCGAACCGCTGGCCCGCCTGGGCGCCCAGTAGGACCCGGTCCAGCCGTACGGCGGGGTGGCACCCGCCGGTCAGCGGGTGGCCCGGTCGTCGCCGCCACGCTGAAATCTTGGGGGACCCGAACTCGACGACGCGAAGTGATCGTTTGTCCACCGACGCCGATGACGACGTGACGAATCTGGTGATCATGTCGCCGGACGAGTTCGAGGCCGCCCTCGGCGGAACGCTTCCGGAGACCCCGGCGGGAGACGCCGACGGGCCACCGGACTGCGGGTGCGCCGACTGACCGTTCGCTCGGGGCGCTCGCGGGCAGTCACCGGCCGGCGGGGTGGGGGGAAAGCTCCCCGCCGGCCGGCCTGACCGACCCACGGAAAAGCCCTCGCCGGTTCGAGCCGGGCCACCGCACGGGAAAGCCTCGCCGGTCGCCCTGCCGCTCCCCCACGGGAAAGCGCCGGCCGATCGACATGGCCCACCCTCGCAGCAGAGGACGGACATCCGGCCGGCGAGCGGAATCAGGCGATGGTCAGGTGGGTGGCCAGGGCCTTCAGGAAGTCGGGGGCGTCGAAGAGGCGGCCGGCCGAGGCCACGCCGGTGGTTCGGGTGCGGCCGTCGAGGATCCGCTGGACGGCTTCGACCGCCAGGGGCGCGCTCACGGCGTAGATGTCGGTGCCGGTGGCGGTCAGGCGGCGTTCGGCGGTGCCGTTGCGGACGATCGCGTCGACGGTGAACGTCTCGGCGGTCCGGCCGTCACGGCCCGTGTCGCCCGCGGCCAGGTCGCTCGCCGCCTCGGTGGTCATGTAGGTGCGCACCTCGGGAACGGCCAGGTGGCTGGGCACGGTGACGACGTCGGCCATCGTGAAGCCGGCCAGCACCGTCCGGCGGCCCAGTGGTTCCGGGAAGTCCCAGCTGACCACCGGCAGGTCACGACTGTCGGTGTAGTGGTCGAGGCGGCCTCCGGTGTAGCGGACCCGCCGACCGCCGCGCCGCTCGCGGGAGACGGTGCCGGCGGCGAGTGTTCCGGTGGTCGGCTGCCAGCTGCTCAGACCGTAGGCGATGTGCGCCTCGCCGGCCGTCGTCCAGTCGCCCATCGCGGCCGTCACCAGCAGATCCCCCAGGCCGCCGAAGAACGCCATCGCCGGGAGCACCGTGACACCGGCAGCCCCGGCCCGCTCGGTGAAATGCGCGAAGGTGTCGGCGTTCGCCTCGATCTCGGCGGCCACGTCCACGTACGGGATGCCGGCCCGTAGCGCCGCCTCGATCACCGGCGCCGCGGTGGTGGCGAACGGACCGGCCGTGTTGATGACCGCGTCGGCACCCTTGATCGCCCGGTCGAGCGCGGCCGGGTCGTCGGCCGGCGCCACCCGCGTCTCGATGTCCGGCCCGAACCCGGCGAGCCGGCCGGCATCGCGCCCCACAGCCACCGGCACCAGTCCCCGTCGCGCCAGCTCCGCCACCACGAACCGGCCGGTGTGACCGTATGCCCCAAAGACCGCTACCCGCTTCTCCATGCCGAGAATGCTGTCAGGGGCGTCAGGACGGAGACAGTGTCCGGAGCGCCAACCCCCGAACAGTTTCGGACAGCACCCGCATGGCCTGGCCGATCACCGGTGAGTCGTCGCCGGCACGGACCGCGACGGCCAGATCGATCCGGGCGTCCTCCTCGACGAGCGGCCGATACGTGGCGCCCGGCACGCCGAGCTGCGCCACCGGCTCCGGCACGATCGCCACGCCCAGCCCCGCCGCCACGAACGTGACGAGCGTCGACGTCTCGACCACCTCGTGCCGGACGCGCGGCTCGAACCCGGCCCGGTCGCACAGCCGCCGGAGGGTGCCGTGCATCGCCGAGTCCCGGATCGCATGGACGACGAAGTCCTCGTCGCGCAGGTCGCTGACGCTCAGGCGGTCCCGGGCGGCGAGACGGTGGCCGTCGGGCAGGACGACGATCAGGGCGTCGCTGCGCAGCACCCGCACCTCGATGCCCGGGTCATCGACGGGCGGGCGCAGCAACGCCAGGTCGATGTCACGTCGTTGCAGGGCGGCCACCTGCTGGGCGCCGAGCATCTCGCCGCGGAACGCCACCTCCACGCCGGGCAGTTCCTCGCGCAGGCGGCGGGCCACGGCGGGCAGCAGGCTGTAGGTGGCCGAGCCGACGCACCCGACGGACAGGCGGCCCTGCAACCCGGCCGCGACCCGCCGGGCCACCTCGCCGGCCTCGTCGACGGCGGCCAGCACGGCCCGGATCCGGTCCAGGTAGGCGGCACCCGCCTCGGTCAGCTCGACGCGGCGGGTGTTGCGGTCCAGCAGGCGTACGCCCAGTTCGGCCTCGAGCTGCCGGATCTGCTGGGACAGCGGGGGCTGTGCCATGTGCAGCCGGGCGGCGGCCCGGCCGAAGTGCCGTTCCTCGGCTACCGCGAGGAAGTAGCGCAGGTGACGCAGTTCCATGCCATTGATATTCACAGAGTCATGGTCAGCCGGAAAAGAGTATTTCTGAATATCAGCGCTGGTTACTAGCCTGGGCTCATGGCTGACTCATTTGTGTACGCCGCCGCCCGCACCCCGTTCGGCCGCTACTCCGGGGCCCTCGCCGAGGTGCGCCCGGACGATCTGGCCGCCACCGCGCTGACCGGTCTGCTGGCCAAGGCGCCGGATCTCGACCCGGCCCGGATCGACGACGTGTACTGGGGCAACGCCAACGGCGCCGGCGAGGACAACCGCAACGTGGGCCGGATGGCCGTGCTGCTCGCCGGCCTGCCCACCTCCGTTCCGGCGGCCACCGTGAACCGGCTGTGCGGCTCCAGTCTGGACGCGGCGATCATCGGGTCCCGGGCCATCGCGGCCGGCGACGCCGAGGTGGTCGTGGTCGGCGGCGTCGAGTCGATGACCCGCGCCCCGTGGGTGCTGCCGAAACCGTCGCGCGCCTTCCCGGCCGGCAACCTGGAGGCGGTCTCGACCACGCTCGGCTGGCGGCTGACCAACCCGCGGATGCCCGCCGAGTGGACGGCGTCGCTCGGCGAGTGCAACGAGCAGCTCGGTGACAAGTACGGCATCTCCCGGGAACGGCAGGACGCCTTCGCGGCCCGGTCGCACACCCTGGCGGCGAAGGCCTGGGACGAGGGCTTCTACGACGACCTGACCGTTCCGGCCGGCGACCTGACCCGCGACGAGGGCATCCGCGCCGACAGCAGCGTGGAGAAGCTGGCCCGGCTGAAGCCGTCGTTCCGCGCCGACGGCACCATCACCGCGGGCAACGCCTCGCCGCTCAACGACGGCGCGGCCGCGGTTCTGCTGGGCTCCGCGGGGGCGGCCGAACTGATCGGCATCGCCCCGCTCGCGCGGATCGCCGGCCGGGCGGCGCATGCCGTCGACCCTCAGGAGTTCGGGTTCGCCCCGGTCGAGGCCGCCGAGAAGGCGCTGCGCCAGGCCGGTATCGGCTGGTCCGACGTCGGCGCGGTGGAACTCAACGAGGCGTTCGCGGTCCAGTCACTCGCCTGCGTCGACGCGTGGGACGTCGACCCGGACATCGTGAACACCCGCGGCGGGGCGATCGCGATCGGCCACCCGCTCGGCGCGTCCGGAGCCCGGATTCTCGGCACGCTCGCCCACGTGCTGCGCGAACGCAACCAGCGCTGGGGTGTCGCGGCCATCTGCATCGGCGTCGGCCAGGCCCTCGCCGTGGTTCTGGAGAACACGGTCCGATGAAGACGGTCATCACCGGCGCCCGGGACGCGGTCGGGGCGGTCAAGGACGGCGACACGGTGCTCGTCGGCGGGTTCGGCATGGCCGGCATGCCGGTCGAGCTGATCGACGCGCTGATCGAGCACGGCGCCGGCGACCTGACCATCGTCAGCAACAACGCCGGCAACGGCGACACCGGCCTGGCCGCGCTGCTCGCCGCGGGCCGCGTACGCAAGATGGTCTGTTCTTTTCCCCGGCAGGCCGACTCGTGGGTCTTCGACGGCCTCTACCGCGCCGGGAAGATCGAACTCGAGCTCGTGCCGCAGGGGAATCTGGCCGAACGGATGCGCGCGGCGGGCGCCGGGATCGGGGCGTTCTACTGCCCCACCGGCGTCGGCACGCCGATCGCCGAAGGCCGCGAGACCAGGCAGATCAACGGCCGGGAGTACGTCCTGGAGTACCCGATCCACGGTGACGTCGCGCTGATCCGCGCGCACCGCGCGGACCGGCTGGGCAACCTCGTCTACCGCAAGACCGCCCGCAACTTCGGACCGGTGATGGCCACCGCCGCACGCACCACGATCGCCCAGGTGTCGCAGATCGCCGAGATCGGCGAACTCGACCCCGAGACGATCGTGACCCCGTCCATCTACGTCGACCGGCTCGTCGAGGTGAAGTCATGACCAGCAAGGACGACCTGGCCAAGCGGGTCGCCGCCGACATTCCCGACGGCGCCTACGTCAACCTGGGCATCGGGCAACCCACCGCGATCGCCCGCTACCTGACCGCCGGCAGTGGCGTCGTCCTGCACACCGAGAACGGCATGCTCGGCATGGGCGAGGTCGTACCCGCCGAGGACGCCGACTGGGATCTGACGAACGCCGGCAAACAGCCGGTCACCGAGCTGCCCGGCGCCGCCTACTTCCACCACGCCGACAGTTTCGCCATGATGCGCGGCGGCCACCTCGACGTGTGCGTGATGGGCGCCTTCCAGGTGTCGGCCGGCGGTGACCTGGCCAACTGGCACACCGGCGCACCCGACGCGATCCCGGCCGTCGGCGGGGCCATGGATCTCGCGGCCGGCGCCAAACAGGTGTGGGTGATGATGACGCTGTTCAGCAAGACCGGCGAGCCGAAACTGGTGCCGTCCTGCACGTACCCGCTGACCGGCAAGGCATGTGTGACCAGGATCTACACCGATGTGGCGACATTTCACATCACCCCCGGCGGCGTACGGGTGACCGAACTGCACGGCATCGGCTTCGACGACCTCTCGGCGCGATTGGACGTGCCTCTCGTCCGGGTTTGAGGCCGGAGTGATCGGCATTACTGTTGGCGGCGTGCCAGGAACATCGTTGACCGCCGTTGTCCGCCGGGCCGTGGACACCGATGCGGCCGCCATCGCCCGGATCTGCTCCACGGCCTACCGGAACGCGTACCGCGAGCTGTTGCCCGAGGGGTACATCAACCGCAGCGTCGCCGCGTTCTACCAAGAGCCGCGGATCGTCGCCGACATCGACGCGTCGCCGCCGGCATGGTTCGGCTACCAGGTCGTCGAGGAGGACGGCCGGGTCCTCGGCGCGGCCGGCGGCGGACTGTCCGGCCCGGCGGCCGGCGAGCTGTCGCTGATCTACCTGGAGTCCGCCGAACGTGGCCGCGGCCTAGGCACGCTGCTGCTGGACCGGGTCACCGAGCAGATCCGCGACGCCGGTGGTACCGAGATGTGGGTGTCGGTCTTCCTCGGCGACAGCGCCGGGATCGGGTTCTACCGGGCGCGCGGCTTCCAGCCGATGGACACGGTCCGGGCGACCCTGTCCCGCGAGGACGACCACATCCGCAGCCTGCGCATGCGCCGTCCCCTCTGACCTACTTCACCCGGCGGGTGGACCGGGCGACGATCGACTCGTACCCGGGATGCTTGTCGAGCCACCCGGCCAGGAACGGGCACATCGGCACGACCGTGCGGCCGCGGGCCTTCGCGTCGTCCATCACCGCACGGGCCAGCGCCGAACCGGCTCCCCGGCCCTCGAACTCCGGCACCACCTCGGTGTGGGTGTAGACGATGATCGGGCCGGTCACCTGGTAGGTGACCACACCGGCCAGGGTGCCCGCCTCGTCGCGCGCCTCGAATCGCTCCCGTTCGGGCAGCTCGGTAACCGTGAACGTCACCCGTTCATCCAACCACGCCTGCTTACGGCGTCTCGCCGCGCGGGATCAGCAGCGCTGCCGGCCTCTCCACCTTCAGCGCTGCGGCAGTGTCCAGATGTAGGTGCTGGTGTCGCCGTCCGTGCCGGACGCTGCCAGCTTCCGGCCGTCGCCGCTGATCGTCGGCGGGGTGAGCCGGCGGAAGGGGCCTCTGCGGCTCGTGAACGTGCGGCCGGGCACCTGAGCCGGCCAGTCGATGACGTCCAGGGTGGCGGCGTCCCAGACGTAGACGGTGCCGTACGACTCGCCGGTGCCGACGAGGGTTCGGCCGTCGGGAGTGAACGCGACACCGGTGACCTTCTCGGTGGCCTCGCCGACGTACCGTTCGCCGAGCATGCGCATGGACGGCACCTCGAGCGTCACGATCCGGTAGATGCTCGGGTAGGCGATGCGACGGCCGTCGGCGCTGAAGGTCAGCGTGCCGCTCACGGCCGCCTGCTCGGCGACGCCGATAAGCTTTCCGGTACGCGCCTCCCAGAGCTTCAAGGTCGAGTCGCCCGGTCCCTGGTGCTCGGCGCTGGCCAGCCACTTCCCGTCGGGGCTGAACGCCAGTTCGGCGATGGCCTGCTCGTGGCCGGCCTCCCACTGTGCTCCCGGCTTGCCGGTCGCGCTGTCCCAGACCCGCACCATGGTCCGGCCGCCGTCGCCGCCGGCTGTGGCGATCCGGCTGCCGAAAGGGCTGGCCGCGACCGCCGTGACGAACTTGTCGTCGGGCCGCAGCGACGGGCGCGTACGTTTCCGGGCGGCGACGTCCCACAGTTCCACGACGCCCACCCGCTTGCCGTCGAATCCCTCACCACCGACCAGCAGAGTACGGCCGTCGGGGGTGAAGGCGATGTCGTACGAGCCGGTCATGTCGGTCTGCAGCGGCTCACCGTCCTGGCGGCCCGCCGCGGTGTCGAAGAACCTCAGCTCGGAAAGGTCCGAGGTGACGGTGACCAGCAGCGGGTCCCGCGGGCTGAACGCCACCTCGTGGATCCACTCGTCGCCACCGGCGAGGACGGTCTCCGGCGGCACGATCCGCTCGCCGGCGTCCGGTTCCGGTGCCGTGCAGCCGGCCGCGAGCAAGGTCAGTGCCGACATCACGATCAACAACCTCGTCCTCGCCATGCGCTGCAGGGTGCCATAGCAGGCCAAACCGGCAGCGCTCAGCACCGCCGGACACCGACCTCCTTGGCGGCGCGTGCCTCGATGGCCCGCTGCCGTTCCAACACCCGGGACACCCCGTCGGCCGGCATCGGCTCGTACAGATGGAAGCCCTGACCGCGGGTGTAACCCAGCTCGAGGAGGGCGGCCACCTGCTCGGGGCTCTCGATTCCCTCGGCGACGGTGTCCAGGCCCAGCGCGTGCGCCAGCTGGATCACCGCGCGGGCCACCGCCTGCCGGGCATCGGCGGGCCGGCCGTCGTCGATCTCGATCCCGTCGACGAACGACTTGTCCAGTTTCACGATCGCGGCCGGGACGGCACGGAGCAGACTCAGGGACGACTCCCCGGTGCCGAAGTCGTCCAGGGCGAGACGGATGCCCATCCCGTCCAGCTCGTGCAGCGTCCGGGAGATCTGCGGCCCGCGGAGCACCCCCGATTCGGTGACCTCGAGGACCAGCCGTTCGCGCGGCAGCCCGCTGTCGCGGAGCGCGGTGGCCACATCGGACACGAAATCGGGGTCGTGCAGTTGCCGGGCGGACACGTTCAGCCCGGCCTCCTTCAGCGCGCCGGCACCGAACTCGGCAAGCCACGCGGCCGCCTGACGGCACGTCTCGCGCAGCACGAACCGGCCGAGAGGAACGATCAGGCCGGTACGCTCGGCCGCCGGGATGAAGTCGGCGGGGCTGACCAGGCCACGGGTCGGGTGGTGCCACCGGACCAGGGCCTCCACCCCGATCACCCAGTTGCGGTCCAGTCGCACGATCGGCTGGTAGACGACCCGGAACTCGTCGTTGTCCAGGGCCCGCCGCAGTTCGCCGCCGAGCTGCATGTGCGCCAGGACGGGTTCGCCCATGCCGTCCTCGTACCGCACGATGCCGGCCTTGCCACGCTGTTTGGCCGTGTACAACGCGACGTCGGCGTCGCGCAGCACCGAGTCGAGAGTGGCACCGGGTGCGGCCACGGCGATGCCGATGCTGGCCCGGACCAGCAGACGATGTTCACTGATCGGCTGGGTGAGGGCGGCCAGGGCCCGCTCGGCCAGGTCCTGCGGGTCGGCCCGGTTGCCGGTCATCAGCACCGCGAACTCGTCGCCGCCCACCCGTACCGCGAGATGGTCGTCGCCCGTCTCGGCCCGCAACAGGCCGGCCATCGCGACCAGCAGCCGGTCCCCGGCCCCGTGCCCGAGCAGATCGTTGACGGTCTTGAAGTCGTCCAGGTCGATGAGCAGTACGGCCACCGGACCGCCGGCGGCCAGCGCGGCCGTGAGCCGCTCCCGGAACAGCGCCCGGTTGGCCAGCCCGGTCAGGCCGTCGTGGCTCACCTCGTACCGCAGCCGGTCCTGGTGGTCCTGTGCGGCCCGCAACAGGCGGGCGTTCTCCCGGTACGCCAGGTACTGCCGGACCATGACCAGCGCGGTCACCAGGACCGCGGCGACCAGGGCCATCCGGGCGGGCCAGCGCAGCGGCGCGCCGGCCGCGACCGCCACCAGCGGAACACCGACCAGGATCGTGGCCAGGTAGGGCAGCACCATGCCGGCCGGGTCCGGGTCACGGCGTGACCGGTGAACGGCGCGGCCCTGCGCGGCGGCGCCGAGTGCGATCAGCACCGGGGCCAGCGGCATCACGATCGCCTGGGCCGGGACACTGGCGATGTAGCCGAACTGCACCGCCAGTACGCCGACGGCACCGGCCGGAACCCCGCCGCCGGCCGCGACGAATCGCATCGCGGTGGGGTCGACCGGGCCGCCGGCGAGGTACGACACCTTCGTCACGGCACCGACCGCGACCAGAAGACCCAGCCCGACCAGCAGCATCGCCTGCCGGCTCCACGGCTCACGGGCGGTCAGCATCGGGGCGATCCCGGCATACCACAGCACGGAGGTGCAGCCCAGAAACGCGATGGTCCGGTCCAGCACCATGTGCCACCGCTGTTCGCCGCGTGACGCGACGACCGGCACCCGGGCCAGAGCC
Organism: Actinoplanes sp. NPDC023801; assembly: GCF_040639655.1. NCBI lineage: Bacteria > Bacillati > Actinomycetota > Actinomycetes > Micromonosporales > Micromonosporaceae > Actinoplanes > Actinoplanes sp. NPDC023801. The sequence goes on from NZ_JBFAAI010000035.1 coordinate 71,347, forward strand.
CAGACGGCGATCAGGAAACCGATGGCCGCGAGGGCCGCCGCCGGGACGGGCATGCTGCGGGTGCGTACCTCGTCCGGGTGCGCGAGCATGTCGGCGGCAAGCCAGGCGTAACCCACCGTGACGAGCACTACGGCGACCAGGACGGTACGCCAGAATCGTGCCGCCACCGGGTCGAGACCTCGCCCGGTCCGGGTCAGGTGACGGACGGACGCGGCGGCGAGCACGCCGCCGGCGGGGACGAAGAGGTAGGCAACCGCTTCGATGCCGATTCCGGCGCCCAGGTGGGCCGCGCACCAGACGGTACCGAGTACGGCGACCGAAACGGTGGCCCGTACATACCACCGGGCCGTCGGTTGAAGCGCATCCCGCGTCACGGGCCGACCCTAACGGGACCGGTGTGCGGGCGATCTCCTCCGAACGTTCGACGTTCACCGATGTGAGGACCACTCCACGGTCCGATGTGGACCTCGCCGGATCGTCCCCCGTCCACCCGATCGAGAGCCCCCGTCCACCCGGTGGAGCCGTTCCGGCTGATCCATCGGGCAATCTTGAGCGATGACGCCGACCGATCGCTACCGAGCCGCCGCCCGCGCGGTCCGCGGTGCCGAGTTCGGGCGGGAGGCCATCGACGTCGCCCGTCCCCGCAGTGTGCTGGGCCTCGTGCGGGACCGCGGACCGCTGCCGATCATGCTGCGGGTGGCGGACGCCGAGGGCCGGCTCGTCTGGCGGGGCCCGGACAGTTTCGTGCTGCTGGAACGGCCGCTGGCCCTCCGGCCGCCGGACATCGCCCGTGGGGGCGCCGGGCTGCGGGTTCTGCGGGTGATCGACCGGCACTGGGCGCCGCTGGTCTGGGGCACTCCCCCGGCACTGCTGTTGCTGATCTCCGCGATCGTCGCGCTGGCCGTCCCGCGGCCGCCGATCGGCAGCGTCCTGCTTCCGCTGACGGCCATGATCTGGGTGGCGATCTTCCTGATCGGACAGTTCGTGCAGTCGTCGCAGTGGATGCGCCGCACCTTCGGGAGGCGTCCGGCGGGGCCGGACGAACTGGCCGCCGAGTCGTATCCGGGCTGGAACTGGTCGATACGGTTGTGCCACCACACCGCCCCGGCGCCGGGCGAGGAACTGCTGCGGGCGGCGACGGAACGACTCGGTGAGCTGGTCCGCCGGGATGCCGCGCGGGTGCTGGAGGACTCGGGTGCCGAGGCGGACCGCCTCCGCGTCCGTGAAGTGCTCGTGGTGCTGCTGAACGGTGTGACCACGGAACCGATGCGGGCCGTCGCGCGGGAGCGGCTGGACATGCCGTTCGGTCCCGAGTCCCGGGTGGCATTGAAAAGGCCTTCCGATGTCGTACGAGGTGTGCGCCAGCCGGTCCAGGAGGGCGGCGGGTTCCTCTTCGTGTGGGCCGGCGGGGTGACGGCCCTGCTGGCGGTACTGGCTTATTTCGTCACGGTCTGGGAACGTGACGGCGGCCGGTCGATCGCCTATCTCGACGCCCTGGCCTGGCTGGCGTGGCGCCTGTGGCTCCAGGACGGAACCGGTCCCGCACCCGCCGGCTGGCAGGCGGCGGTGATCGGCTGGCTGGTGAGCGTTCTCGGCATCACGACCGTCGGTGTGGTGATCACCGCCATGCGACTGGCCGTCAGACGGGGCCGCACCGTAGTCACGGCCTTCGAGGAATGGAGCAGACCACCGATGGGTTCGCGGCTGCTTCTCATCACTGTCACCGATGCCGAGCGCCGGGCCGTCTTCGAGGCGCTGGACCGCACCCCGGAGCGCAGCTACCTGGAGAAGCTGGTCGTCTTCGACTTCGGCCTGTTCGGCGGCACCCGGGTCGGCCTGGTCCAGAGTGCCCGTCCGGGAGCCGGCGCACCGGGCGGCGCCCAGTCCACCACCGCCGACGCCGTACGGCTGTGGCGGCCCGACATGGTGGTGATGGCGGGCATATGTTGTGGTCTGCGCGACGACTGGACACCCCCGCACCGGCTGGCCGAGGTGGTGGTGGCGACCTCCGTCCACGACCTCGACCACCGCCTCCGGTCCGACGACCGCACCGAGAACCTCGGCGACCGAGCCAGCACCTCCACCCTGCTGATCAACCGCCTCCGCGCCGCGTCGGTCGACTTCGAGGCCACCCAGGTGCACTTCGGCCCGGTCCTGTCGTCCCATGCGCTGCTTGATTCCCGGTCCCACCGTGACGAACTGAAACGCGAGCACAGCCGGGCCCTGGCCTACGAGATGGAGGCCCACGGCCTGTACGCCGCATGCGCCGACGCCGGAGTCCCCTGGATCATGGTGAAGGCCATCTCCGACTGGGGCGTGGACCGCAAGCTCCATTACGAGCCGGCCGCCGCCGCCCGCAACGCCGCCACCTTCGTCCGGCACTCCCTCGACAACGGCGCCTTCCGCAAAGAATGACCATGCCGGCGGCGGACGTCGCGGGTACCGGCATCCGGCGGGCCCGGCGAAGCGACGTGGTCCAGACGGTTCTTCGACTACCTGTGAAGCACGCCGGTCAGCCGGTGCCGTGGAGTCTGCGGGCGTCGGCCGCCGCGAGCCCGGCACGTATCGCCTCGCGGGCTCCGGGCTCCCACGGCCCGGAGGCGGCCAGGGGGATCTCGGTCATGAACCGCCGCCCGGATTCGGGGATCCTCGCGACGACCAGGTCAGGGTCCGAAGCCGCGGTCGCGTACAGGTTCGGGCCGTCGGCGTAGAACAGGTCGGCGACGACGAGCCGGCCGTCTGCGGCGCGCATGACGTTGGCCGGGTTGTGGTCCAGCGGGCCGCACCAGGGCAGTTCCCGCCGGGCCTGCTCGTGGACCCGGCGTACGACGTCGGCGAGCTCGGCGACCTGCGGTGCCCGCCCGGCGACCGCCCGGTGAAAGGCGACCGCCTCCTCGCGGGCGACGGGCCGCAGCCATTCCATCAGCTGAAGGTCGCCGCCTCCGGTCAGCCGGGCGTGGGCCAGCAGTGCGGGAACCTGCCGGGTGTGCGCGGCCTGCCGGTACAGGGCGGCGGTGTAGGGGCCGGTCGGATCGAACGGGCTGATCCGCGCCGCCGTCGTACCGTCCGGTGAACGCAGCGCGATCGCCCAGTCACCGGCGCCGCACGGTGTCCATCCGGCCGCGAGAAGGGTGCGTTCGACGAGCCGGTGGTCGACGTCGTGGAAGGAAGCGGACACGGAATCGGACACGGTCTCAGGATCTCAGCAGCGCCGCCGGTTCAACAGCGCCGCAGTCAGGGCCCGGGTCAGGTGCGGGTCCGAGAGGGCATCGGTGCTGTCGACGAACTGGTCGATTCCGCCGGCCAGGGGCAATCCGGCCACCTCCGGGTCGCTGATCCGGGCCCGCAGCGCGGCCGCGAAGCGCCCGGCCTCGATGACCGGGAACGGCCGGTCGAAGTAGGGGCGCCGGGTCGCCTCGACCGGGTCCGCGAGGGCGAGCCGGTTCTGCCAGGAGGCGGCGGCCTCGTAGGCGGTGCACAGCGCGTCCTGCCGCCGTCGCGGGTCGCCGGTCGCCACGGCGTCGCGCAGCGCGGCGGCGATCCGGTCCACCTCCGGCAGGCTTGCGAAAGAGCTTCCCAACCATTTGCTGTACGGGGGAAAACGGCGCGCCAGGAGCAGGCACAACCGCATCACCTCGCGGGCGAGGCGGGCCGCGACCGTCCGGCTGCCCAGCTCGTCACCGGCCTCGGCAGCCCGGCCGGGGAACGCCTCCTCCTCACCGATCCGCGTCCACTGGGCGGCCAGCAGGTGCCGCCACACGTCGTCCGGATACCACCGCAGTCGTGCCCGGAGGGCGGTCAGCTCGCCGGGACCGTCGTGGAACACCTCGCCGCCGACCGTCTCGGCCAGCCGTTGCGTGGGTGTGGCCAGCCAGTCCAGGAGGTCCGGCTCTCGGCGGGCGTCGAAGCCGAGCTGCTGCACCGACCAGGTCGCCACGTCCGTGACGAGAACCCGGTGGGCGACCGGGCCGGTGGTCGCGGTCATCACCCGTACGCGGGCGCCGGGGGGTTCGAAGTTGGTGGGCCAGCCGTGCACGTCCTTGGGCAGGCGCTCGGTGAGCAGCGCAGCGATGCCCGGACCGTGCCGCTCGGCGTCTCCGGACGACAGGAACAGTTCGAGCCGCGGCCCCCAGTCGTGATCGACCGACCGTGCGGTGTCGAAGCCGAGCACCTCCGAACCGGGGCCGATCCGGGCGGCGGCGTATGCCAGACCCGGGTAGGCCTCGTCCAGCAGCGGGCGGACCGCCTCGGCGTAGAAGAACCGGCACAACCGCAGACCGGGCATGAAGGGCGCGAACATGCCGTCACGCTAACGGCCGCCCGCACGGTGACCCGAGCCGCCCGTTCGGATGGCGACGCGGTCATGCCGGAAGTGATCGGCAGAGTCTACTCCACGCGGCCGGGAGAATGGTGACGACGTTGCCGGAGAAAAAACCGGAAAGCGGGCGGCGGCAATGGCACCGGGGTGCCAAGCGTACGAGCAATTGCCGTTGCAGCGGCCATCCGGTGAGGTCCGTCAGGAAATGACGGCGAATGGGAGCCTGACCCGCGCAGCGCTGCGGGCGCGACAGAGTGTTCCTCCGTCGCGCCCGCGAATGCGCCGCCGATCAGTGGGTGCGCGGGTCGACGTCGTTGCTGCGGCTGCCGGCCTTGGCCAGACCACGGCTGACCATGTATCCGATGGTCAGCAGCGTGACGTACCACCAGGCCTTGTCCGCGGCGAAGTAGTCGGCGCCATTATTGGCCGCTCCGTCACCGACGGTGTAGGAAGCGATCAGTACACCGATCACCGCGAGCACGTAGACGACCAGTTCAGTGGTCTTGAAGGAGGGCTTGGTCTCTTCTCCCCGGATACGCGCGCTCTTCACGGTGGCGTTGTCGTCGCGGGTGTGGGTGCCGATAGCCATGATGTTCTCCTCAGGGGGGTCCTATTCAAGCCGTCAGGTGGCGGCAGGAGGCGGATACCCGAATCCCGAGGCGCTAATCCAAAAACTCACAGCTCTCTTCCAGGTGTTTATAAGAATATACTTCTAATGGGTGACGAAAAACATTCGTCATGGGGGGTGCACGGCCAGGCCCGAGGGGTAGATGGAAACCATGCGCATCGGAAACACGCAAGTACGGTTCCTCGGCGGGTCAGCCGGCTGCCTCGGCATGATCGTGGTGTCGATCCTGCTGTCGATCGGCCTGACCGTGCTGCTCAACCTGGTCCTACGGTGAGAGGCGACCCGCGAGCCGGCGCGGAGCCCTCTGAAGGCTGAGCCGCCACCGATTTCGACAACGCGGGGCGTCGATGCGCGTTGGAAAGGCCGGGGCGGCCGTAGGCTCGGAGCCGTCACCGACGACCTCGCCCGCGTGGAGATGCCGATGAGCGTTCTGAAGGCCCTGTTGTCCGGACTCAGCGGTGGCACGATCGAGGTCGTCGACCTCACCGCACCGCTGTCCGCGAGCACGCCGATCCTGCAGCTGCCGCCGCCGTTCGCGAACACCATCCCGTTCGGGCTCGAGGAGATCAGCCGCTACGACGACCGCGGTCCGGCCTGGTACTGGAACGACATCCACACCGGCGAGCACACCGGAACACATTTCGACGCGCCGATCCACTGGGTGACCGGCCGCGACGGTGACGACGTCTCGCAGGTCCCGCCGCGCCGGCTGATCGCCCCGGCAGTCGTCATCGACGTCGCCGACCGGGCCGCGAAGGACCCGGACTTCCTGCTCGAGGTCGAGCACGTGCGCGAGTGGGAGTCCACGCACGGGCCGCTGCCGGACGGCGGGTGGCTGCTGTTGCGTACCGGCTGGGATGCCCGTTCCGGTGACCAGGAGGCGTTCCTGAACGCGAACGAGACCGGCCCGCACACCCCCGGCGTGTCGGTGGAGGCGGCGAAGTGGCTGGCCGAGGAGTCGCCGCTGATCGGGCTCGGGGTGGAGACGGTCGGCACCGACGCGGGCGCCGCCCACTCGTTCGACCCGCCGTTCCCCTGCCATTCGTATCTGCTGGGCGCGAACAAGTACGGCCTCACCCAGCTGCGCAACCTGGACCGGCTGCCCCCGACCGGGTCGGTGGTGATCGCGCCGCCGCTGCCGATCGTCGGCGGTTCCGGCAGCCCGGTGCGGGTCCTGGCCCTGATCGAGAAGTGAGCGACCGCACGGTTGCCGACCTGGTCGGCGAGACGCTCGCAAAACTCGGCGCCGACCTGGTGTTCGGGGTCGTGGGCAGCGGAAACTTCCACGTCACGAACGCTCTGGTCGCGCACGGCGCCCGATTCGTGGCAACCCGGCACGAGGGCGGTGCGGCCACCGCGGCCGACGCGTACGCGCGGGTCAGCGGCCGTCCCGGGCTGGTCACCGTGCATCAGGGCTGCGGGCTGACGAACGCGATGACCGGCATCGCGGAAGCGGCGAAGAGTCGTACCCCGATGATCGTTCTCGCCGCGGAGCCGGCCGCGACCGCATCGACCTCGAACTTCCGGGTCGATCAGGACGCGCTGGCCCGCGCGGTCGGCGCGGTCCCCGACCGGGTGCACAGCGCGGCGAGCGCGGTCGCCGACACCGCGCGGGCCTGGCGCACCGCGGTCCGCCGGCGGCGCACCGTGGTGCTGAACCTGCCGCTGGACGTGCAGGCCGCAGCCGCCGAACCGGCCGAGCTGCCGCAGGCGCCGGCAGTGCAGCCGCCGCGCGCCTCCGACGACGCGGTGACCGCTCTGGCCCATCTCCTGGGTGGTGCGGAGCGGCCGGTGTTCATCGCCGGGCGGGGTGCGGTCGCCGCCGGCGCCGAACTGGCCGGCCTGGCCGGGGCGTGCGGCGCGCTGCTCGCCACGTCGGCCGCGGCGAAGGGCCTGTTCGCCGGCGACGACTGGAACCTGGACGTGTCCGGCGGCTTCGCCACGCCACTTGCCGCCGAGCTGATCCGGGCGGCTGACGTGGTGGTCGCCTGGGGCGCGTCGCTGAACATGTGGACCAGCCGGCACGGTTCGCTGATCGGCCCGGACACCGTCGTGGTGCAGGTGGACCTGGACGAAGCCGCCTTCGGCACCCACCACCGCATCGACCTCGGCGTGTGCGGTGACGCCGGGCCGACGGCGGTCGCGGTGGCTGCCGCGCTCACCGGCCGGCGGGTGGCATACCGCACCGATGACGTACGGGAGAAGCTGCGCACCGGATCGCGATGGCGGGATGTGCCGTTCGACGACGACGGCGACGACACCCACATCGACCCGCGGACGCTGGCGATCACCCTCGACGACCTGCTGCCCGCCGAGCGGGTGGTGTCCGTCGACTCGGGCAACTTCATGGGCTATCCGTCGATGTTCATGTCCGTACCTGATCACCGCGGTTTCTGTTTCACGCAGGCGTTCCAGTCGATCGGACTGGGTCTGGCCACCGCCCTCGGCGCGGCCCTGGCCAGCCCCGGCCGGCTGCCGGTCGCGGCGTGCGGCGACGGCGGGTTCCTGATGGGAGTCGCCGAACTCGACACGATCCGCCGGCTCGGCATCGGCATGCTGGTCGTGATCTGGAACGACGAGGCGTACGGCGCCGAGGTGCACCACTTCGGGCCGGCCGGGCACCCGATCTCCACGGTGGTCTTTCCGGAGACCGACCTGGCCGCGATCGCCCGCGGCCACGGCTGCGCGGCCGTCACCGTCCGTGGCCCGGCCGACCTGGAGCCGGTCCGGGACTGGCTGGCCGGTCCACGCGACGTCCCGATGGTCGTCGACGCGAAGGTCGCGGCCGACCGTCCGTCCTGGTGGCTGGAGGACGCCTTCCGCGGCCACTGACGCGCCCGTCGCAACCCGCGCTGCCCCGGCTTGCGTGGCGATCCGAGGCCCGTCACGGCCCGCGAATCACCACGCAGCCCGCACACCGGCCGCGCGGCGACCTGTCACCCACCGGCAAGCCGCAGGTCACCACACGGGTGGCTCTCAGCCACTTCACAGTGGCGATCGTCGATGGTGGGCGCCGGAGGTGGAGCGATGCGGGTATTGATCGCGGCGGTGGGCAGCCGGGGTGACGTGGCGCCGTTCACCGGGCTGGGGGTGCGGCTCCAGGCCGAGGGGCATCAGGTCACGATCGCCACACACGGGCTGTTCGAGTCCTACGTGACCGGCTGCGGCCTGGGCTTCCACCGGCTGCCGGTGGACACGCGGGAGGAGCTGGCCGTCCGGGTCGAGGCCGACGGCGGTCGCAGCCCCGCCCGGATGACGCTGGCCGTGAACCGGGCTCTGGCCGCGCACGCCGGTGCGACCGCCGAGGCTCTGACGGTGGCGGCCCGCGACACCGACGTGCTGCTGCTGACCCCGTTGAGCTGGATCGGCGGGCACGTCGCGGAGGGACTCGGGCTGCCCAGTGTCGGTGTCTACCTGCAGCCGATGACGCCGACGGCTGAGTTTCCGCCGGCCACGGTCACCACCCGTACGCTCGGAGGCTGGGGGAACCGGACCGCCGCCGCCGCGCTGCGTGCCGCCGGGATGCGGCCCAGCCGGCGGGTGGTCGACGAGCTGCGGGCCGGGTTCGGCCTGGCCCCGGTGGCGCCGGGCGCCTGGCTGAGCGGGCTGGAGCGGTCCCGCTGGCCGATCCGGTACGGCTTCAGCCCGCTCGTGGTGCCACCGCCGGTGGACTGGCCGGACTTCCACCGTCCCGTCGGCTACTGGTGGCCGGCCCCGGAACCGGACTTCGAGCCGGAACCCGAGCTGGCTGACTTCCTGGCCGCCGGCCCTCCCCCGGTCTACGTGGGCTTCGGCAGTCTGCCCGCCACCGATCGGGTGGCTCTGTCCGCGACGGTCGCCACGGCGGTCCGGGCCGCCGGGCTGCGGGCGGTCGCGCACGGTGGCTGGGGCGGCCTGACGGTCGCCGGTGACGACATGCTCGCCGTCGGCGACGTACCGCACGAGTGGCTGTTCCCGAGGATGGCGGCGGTCGTGCACCACGCCGGGGCCGGCACGACGGCGGCCGGACTGCGGGCCGGGGTGCCGTGCGTGCCGGTGCCGTTCATGGTGGACCAGCCGTTCTGGGCGGACCGGCTGCACCGCCTGGGCGTGACGCCGGGTCCGATCCCCCTCCGGCAGTTGACGGCCGGCCGGCTCGCGCACGCCATCACGGCGGCCGTGCGCACCCCCGTTCATCGGCAGCGGGCGGTCCGGGTCGCCGGGCGACTGGCCGGGGAGGACGGCGCCGCGGCCGTGTCCCAGACCCTGCGCGAGCTCTGAGATCTGGATGCCGACGATGCGCCGCTGTGTCACCGGGTTCGCGTGAGCTCTGACATCCGGCTCCAGGCGATGCGCCGTCGTCACGCAACGGCGTCACGTACTCGAGGGCGTAGGCGACGTCGTGGATCGGCGGATGCGGCCAGGCGTAGTCCCAGTCGAGGATGCCGACCGGCCGGTTGCCGTGCCAGACCAGGTTCCACGGCCCGAAATCGCCGTGACAGACCAGGTCACCGGGCTGGCACACGCCGTCGTGCGCGGCCCCGCCGATACGGGTCGTCCTGGAGGACCTCGTCACTCACCGGTACACCGCACCACACGAACCGGCCGGTGCGGAAGGATGGGGTGATGTCCGCAGAGGTGTCCCGCACGCGCGGTGCCGGCCGCCCGCCACGCCTGTCCCTGGAGGCGATCATCGCCGCGGCGGAGCGGATCCTGGCCGACGACGGGCCGGAGAGGCTGTCGATGCGGCGGCTGGCCGGCGCGCTGGACAGCACGCCGATGGCTCTGTACCACCACGTCCGGGACAAGGACGATCTTCTGGTACGGGTGATGGAGTCCCAGGCCCGGGCGATGCCCCGCCCGGAGTTCCCGGACGACCCGCGAGCCCGGCTGCTCGCCGCGTCGACGCTGCTCTACGAGCTGCTGGCGGAACGCCCGTGGATCGTCGAGGTGCTGACCGGCGACGACCTGATCGGCCCGTCCGCCCTGTGGATCGTCGAGGTGATGGTGGACGCCGCCGTGCGGTGCGGGCTCACCGGTGAAGAGGCGTTCTACGTCTACCGGACGATCTGGTTCTACATCCTCGGCGACCTGATCATCCGGGTGACCGGCTCCCGCCGCCGCGCCCGGACCGGCACCGTCCACCAGGACGCGGTGGTGGCCGATCTGGACGCGGCGGCGCATCCGCGGCTGGCGGCGCTGGCCGGGAGCTGGGCGGAACTCAACGCCCGCGACACCCACCGCCGGGCACTGGCCGCGATGATCGACGGCCTACTGCCGGCCGGCCGCTGACAGGCCCCAGAACGCCGCGTAGCGGCCGCCTTCCCGCAGCAGCCGGTCGTGGGTGCCGTCCTCGGTGATGCGGCCGCCGTCGAGGACGACGACGCGATCCGCGCGCCGGACGGTCCGGATCCGGTGCGCCACCATGAGCACGGTGCGGCCGGCCATCAATCGTTCCAGGCCGTCGTGGACCGCCTCCTCGGCGACCGGGTCGAGCGCCGAGGTCATCTCGTCGAGGAGCACGATCGGGGCGTCCTTGAGCAGCGCGCGGGCGATCGACACCCGCTGGCGCTCGCCGCCGGACAGCCGCGTGCCGCCCTCCCCCACGTTCGCCGACCATCCGCCCGGCAGCCGCCCGACGACCTCGTCCAGTCTCGCGGCGGCGGCCGCGGCGCGTACCGCCTCGGGGGTGGCGTCCGGCCGGCCCAGCCGGACGTTCTCCTCGATCGTGCCGTCGAACAGGTAGACGTCCTGGAAGACGATCGCGATCCGGGACATCAGGTCGGCCGAGCCGAGGTCCCGGACGTCGGCGCCGCCGACGCGGACCGCGCCCGCGTCGACGTCGGCGAACCGGGCGATCAGCCGGAGCAGGGTGGTCTTACCCGCTCCGGAGACGCCGGCCACGGCGATCCGCTGCCCCTGCGGCACGGTCAGCGACAGGCCGTCCAGGACGACTCGTTCGCCGTACCGGAAGGTGACGTCGTCGAACGAGAGGTCGTGACGTCCGGGACGGACCGGGTCGGCGGGTTCGGGCAGCGGCGGGGTGCGCAGCAGACGGTCGAGCCGGTCCAGTTCGCCGCGGGCGGCGCGGAGCTTGCCGCCGATGTCGGACAGTGACAGCAGCGGGTCGGCGGCGCGGGCGGCGAGGACCAGGATCGCCAGCAGTTCCGCGGCACCGATGCCGCCCGCGAGGGCTCCGGCCTGGCCGCCGGCACTGGTCCCGGCACCGCCGATCGCCAGATAGGCGCCGAGAGCCAGGATCGTGGTGAACACGATCTGCACGGTCACGGTCATGCCGACCGCACCGGGCAGCACCGACAGCGTCCGCCGCCGCGAGGCACGTTCGACGTCCCGCAGCGCGTCGTCGAGCGGGGCGTACCGTTCGTGGCCGCCCGCCCGCAGCACCGGCTGGGCCTGCAGGTACTCCATGACCCGGGCGGCGGCCTCGTCGCTGCGCCCGGCGTGCGCGGCGTCGGCGGCGGCATCCGAACGCGCCGTCACGATCCGCACGAGGACCACCACCGGGGCTGCCGCCAGCGCGGCGAGCCCGAGCCGCCAGTCGAACAGGGTGATCACCACGACGATGGTCAGCGGCGTCACGCAGGCGGCGACGAACGGTGCCATCAGGTGGGCGGCTATTCCCATCGCGGCGAGCAGACCACGGCCGGCCAGTCCGGAGACCTCGCCGATCCGGGCGCCGGTGAACCAGCCGATCGGCAGCCGGGCGAGGTGCCGGCCCAGGCGGTGGTACATGCCGCGCAGCATCGTCGTGCCGACCCGCATGCCGGACAGGTCGCTGCGGTAGCGCAGCAGCCCGTAACCGGCGACCGCGACGGCGAACGCGGCGAGCCACGGCCGGGCGTCCGCCGGGGTGCCGCCGAACAGGGCCCGCAACAACGGCACGAGCAGGGCGTAGAGCAGGCCCTCCAGCACGGCGGTGGCGGTCATCAGGGCCACGGTCCGGCGCATCGGTACGGCGTACTCGTGCCCGAGCACCCGCAGCAGCATCCTGATCATCCGACGATCACTCCGTCCTTCAGTGTCACGACGGTGTCGGCCGCCGCGACCGTCTCCGGCCGGTGGGCGATCACCAGGATCGTGCGGTCACGCAGGCCCGTCAGCGTGTCGCGGACCGCGCGTTCGGTCCAGGGGTCGGCGAAGGCGGTGACCTCGTCCAGAACCAGCACCGGGGTGTCCGCGGCCAGCGCCCGGGCCAGCGCGATCCGCTGTGCCTCACCGCCGGACAGATCCGCCTCCTCACCGAGGACGGTGTCGTAACCACGTGGCAGCTCGGCGATGCGGTTGTGGATGTGGGCGGCCTTCGCCGCACGGATCACCGCGGCGCGGTCGGCTCCCGGCGCCGCGAGACCGATGTTGCCGGCCACCGAGGTACGCAGCAGGCGAACGTCCTGGAACACGAAGGACACCCGGCGGTGCAGCCGGCGGCCGATGTCGCGCAAATCGGTGCCGTCGCGCAGGCCGGTGCCGCCGAGCAGGATCGCCCCGCCGGTCGGGTCGAAGAACCGTGGCAGGAGCCGGACCAGGGTGGACTTTCCGGCGCCGGACGGGCCGACGAGGGCGGTGACGGTTCCGGGTTCGAGGGTGAGGTCGATGCCGCGCAGCACCTCGGGCCCGTCGTCGTAGGCGAACCGTACGGCGCGGAACTGGACACGCTCGCCGCGCCGGGTGCTCGGGTTGCCGCCCGTCCGGCGTGCGGCGGGCTCGGTGCCAGTAACCGGCTCGGCGGGTTCCGGCAGCGGCTCGACGGCCAGGACCTCCCGGATCCGCCCGACCGCGCGCCCGGCGGCCTGGATGTCGTCGAAACCGTGCCCGAGAGCCGCGACCGGAGCGGTCAGGCCCAGGCCGAGCAGCAGGAACGGCAGCAGGTCGGCGGGCCCAAGTTCGCCCGCACCGATCAGAACGGTGCCGCCGGTCAGGACAGCGAGCAGGACGAACGGCGGCGACAGCGCGAGTTGCATGCCGGCGGCGACCGCGGACACTCCGCGTACCCAGGTGGTGAAGATGTCGACGAACTCGTCGGCGGCGGCCCGGAACCGATGATGCGCCCGGTCGGCCCCACCGAACGCCTTGACCACGGCGATACCGCGGACGTACTCGACGACGGCGTCGGCGATCCGGCCCAGCGCCGCGTCGTTCTCCCGCTGCTCACGGGTGCGGGCCGGTGTCATCAGCAGCGGAACGAGGGCCAGGGCCAGGATGACGGGGATCAGGGTGATCAGCGTGAGCCGCCAGTCGATGCGGACCAGGTAGAGGAACGAGACCAGCGGGATGACGAACGCGGCGGTCAGCTCGCCGGGCGCGTGGGCGATGAACGGATGCACGGCGGCGACGTCCTCGCCGACGACCTTGGCCAGTTCGCCGGTGCGGCGGCGGGACAACCATCCGAGGGGCACGCGGCCGAGTGCCGCCGCCAGCTCACGCCGCAGCGACAGTTGCACCCGGCCGTCGAGCAGGTGCCCGAGGCCGGCCGATGCCGCCGTGAGCGCCAGCCGGACCAGGAGCCCGGCGGCGCCGAGGATCACGACGAGCCGTACGTGATCCGCGGCGACCGGGCCGCGCGCCAGGAGCACACGACCCAGCTCGGCCACCGCCAGCAGCGGGGCGAGCCCCGCGACGGAACCGATCACATGCAGGACAGCCACCAGCGCGAACCTGCCGGCGTGCGGTCTCACCAGTTGCCCGGCACTCACGCTCATCGCTCCCCCAGTCCTATTTTCGTACGCGTACGTTAATAGGCTAGGCGCTGAAGACGGACCGGGCCACCCCGCTCCTGCGGAATGGCCCGGAACTCCCGTGCGGAAAGGCATCGATCACTGCCCACCGATGCGTCAGGTGGCGAACGCCTTCACCTCCAGCAGGCCGACGGAGGCGGCGCCACTGGTGAGGGCCATCCGCAGCCGGGTGGTGCTGACCTGGCCGAACGTGACCTGGTTGTACTGGTTGGCGGCGACCGGGTAGGCGCCGGCCGACGGCACGTCGACGTAGGCGGTGCAGTTCCAGTACTGCAGCTTCCACGACGCGGGCAGGTCGATGCCCTGGCCGTCGTCGAAGAAGTACACCTGTGCGGATCGCAGATTCTGCGCCGTCGGCCAGGTCAGCTCCGCCCACTGCTCGCCCTGTTCGGGCCAGGTTCCCCAGCGCGGGTTGACGGTGTCGTTCGACGACGGCGGGTCGATGCCGTCGTTGATCGCCGCCACGGACTCCCACGACGAGGTGTACGACGCGGTCGCGGTCGCCGAGGTCGCCAGGTTCGGGCCGGGGTCCGGCGGTACGGTGCCCTGCCCGTACAGCTTCAGCTCGGTCAGTCCGGTCTTGGGGGTGCCGGACGGCTGCGTGAACTGGATCCGGAGCCGGGCCGTGCTGACCGGTGTGAAGGTGACCTTGTTGAAGTTGGCCTGCGGTGTGCCCGGCGACTTGACCTGGGAGGCCGCGTTCACCCAGGCGGTGCCGTTCCAGTACTGGACGTTGTAGGCGGCCGGTGGCCGGTACCGGTTGCCGGCCCGGTCGTTGCGGAAGTAGATCCAGGCCTCGTCGACCGTACGCGCGGAGCCGAGGCTGACCTCGTACCAGTCGGTCGCGCTGGTGCTGCCGAAGCTGCCCCAGAGCGGCGCGTTGGTGGGCAGCCCGTCGATGGCGGCGGCCGCCGACGTGCCGGAGGTGGTGTAGGACGCCGACGCCGTGCCGCCCGCGGCCAGGTTGGGCCTGGTGGAGGTGAGGTCGACGCCCGCCTTGCGAAAGATGTCGACGACCCGTGCGCTGTTCTGCACCACATTCTGCGGCGCCTGCAGCGACGGGAACGCGGTACTGGCCGCGACCGTCCCGGTGGTGGTGACGGCACCGGTCGCCGGGTTGTAGGTGAACGGCACGAGCTGGTTGACGGTCGACACCCGGGTCCCGTTCAGGAAGATCGAGTAACCCTGCGGGACACCCGGATACCTGGTCACGCCGTCCGCCGGGTCGTCCCAGACGACCGACAGGTTGGCGTTGCGGTACCGCAGGTTGTTGACCGCGAAGTGGCTCCAGCCGATGTTGATCGGTGACAGCTCGATCTGGGTGTCGTTGCGCGGACGCAGGCCGGCGACGTCCTCGATGACGGTCCAGTTGCTGCTGCCGAGGATGTTGTGGTGGATCCAGGAGCGGTAGTTGATGGCGCTGCCGTTCCAGTCGGCCCAGAACTCGTTGGCGTCCGGCCAGGCCGTGTTGCCGCCGACGTACTGCGCCCAGGCGTTCCAGTAGAGCAGCTTCTTGTAGTCCTCGGCGTTCATCCACTGGTTGGGGTAGTTGCGCAGCACCTGTGAGTACAGCCGGAACTGCACCGTCGAGTTGATCGTGGAGAAGTTGTTGCTGCCCGGGTTCCCGGCGGCCGCCGCGGCGGCCTTGTCGACCTGGTTCGCGGTGTAGAACGGGAAGATCGGATACTGGCCGGCGTCGGCGAACAGCCGCAGCGCCTCCCGGTACTGGGCGGTGTTCGGCATCAGCCCGACCGAGTACGGGTAGTAGTTGTTGATCTCCTTCCAGGGCACGTGCGTGTTCGTCGAGACGTGCTTGTGCTCCAGCAGCTGCCGCGACGGGTTCCACAGCGTGGTGACGACACCGTTGCGGATCCGGTCGGCGAGCGTCTGCATCTCGTTCGCCTTGGCGGTGTTGCCCAGCAGCCGGTAGGCGTCGCGGGCGGCGTTGGCGGCACTCCACACGTAGGCGGTCTCGGCGCGGTCCAGGTTGCCGGCCCGCCAGTGGAACGAGACGGCGTCGGCGTCGTTGCCGGTCATCGCGCCCCAGTCGTACTCGATGACGCCGTTGTTGTTGGTGTCGTAGGTGGCGAGCTGACCCTTGACGTCCCCCTCGGCGTAACGGGCGAAGTTGTTCAGCATGGCCGGCTGTCCACCGTGGATCTGGTAGGCCCGCCAGGCCGCCTCGGCGATGTACTGGGTGTACGAGTTCGACCAGTTCTCCGGGTCGCCCGGGTTGTCCATGAACCGGCCGTTCGCCGAGTACTGCCCGACCGCCAGGTACGGGCCGTAGGAGTACTCCGCGCCGCGCAGGTACTTCAGGTCGTCGATGTGCATCGGCTGGGTCAGCGCGATCGCGTTGTTGTAACCGGTGACGCCCTCGATCGACTGCGGGAACTGGAAGTCCTGGCCGGGGATGTCGGCGTCGAGGTGGTTGAAGCGCATCAGCCACCAGCGGTAGTAGATGTTCTTCTTGATCGCCGCGTCCGGCACGTCGATGTACGGGACGTTCTCGGCCCACCAGCGGTTGTAGTCGCGGACATGGGTGGCGAACGCGTCGGCGGCGGTCCGCGCCCGGTAGGCGTCGTACTCGGTGCGCGACGCCGGAATCTCGTTGGCGACCAGGCCGAGCTGCACCTTGACCGTGACGGTCTGGCCGGCGGCGACCGTTACTGATCGGCTGAGCGCCCCGTTGGCGGCGGTGAAACCGTCGCCGGAGAACCGCGGGTACAGGGTGGTCAGGTTGTTCTTGACCGCCCGCGTGCCGGTGAGCTCGCTGCCGCTGACGGTGGTCGCGTACGGCGAGGTGGCGTTCAGTGTCAGCGTCGTCGAGGCGGTACCGGTGTTGACCACGGCGACGTTGGTGACCAGCACGTTGTTGTTCGTGATGAACTTCGTGACGTCGAGCCGGACCGACCCGCCGGTGTGCACGCTGCGCCAGTGGCTCGGCGTCTGGCGGCGCTGTGCCGCCTGCTCGGTGAAGGTGCCCGACGAGGCGGTGATCGCATAGGCGTTCTGGCTGGAGATGTTGTCCCAGTAAGCCGCGTTGCCGCCGAAACCGATCACCGACGGGTTGTGCGTGAACATGAACGCGGCCCGGCCGCGTGTCATCAGCCAGGTGCCGGCCGGGTCGTTGCCGGTCCGGGCGAGCAGCCGGTCCATCCAGAAGTCGGTGCCGCCCGCCTCGGCGTCGTAGATGGCCCGCATGGTGTCACCGGTCGTGTAGCCGACCGGCGGCGCCGGGATCGACCCGGTGTTGCTGAACGTGGGATAACCGATCGGCTGGGCGGCCTGCGCCGGCTGCTGTGCCACGGTCAGCGAGGCCAAGATCAAGAGCGCACTCATCGGGTACGCCCGGAGCCGCGCCCATCCAGGCCGCCGGCCGTCGGTTCGCTGTCGCATCGGCCCGCTCATGACTGCAACGCCTTCCACTCGAGCACGCCGGTGGACAGGCCGCTGCGTGACGTGATCTGCAACCGGAGCCGGGTCGTGCTGATCGCCGTGCTGAACGTGTTGACGTTCTCGACATCGCCGGCGACGCCACATGTCGACTGCAGTGGAACGGGTACATACTGGCTGCCGTTCCAGTACTGCAGCTGACAGGACGCGGGTACGTCGATGCCCTGGTTGTCGTCGAACCAGTAGACCGAGCTCTTGTTGATCGACTTCGCGGCCGGCCACTGGTACTCGACCCACTGCACGCCCTGCTGCGGCCAGTTGCCGTAGGCGAGGTTCGACCGATCCTGCGAGTTGGCCGGCGTCCCGCCGTTGTTGATCGCGGCGAGGCTCTCCCACGACGAGACGTACGACGTGGACGCGGTCGCGGACGGCCCGAGGTTCGTTCCGCTGCCGCCTCCGCCGCCACCGGGGTTCGCGGGCGGTCCGGTGGTCGTCTGCACGACCGGCCGGATCGTGCCGTCAGCGTTGAAGTCCAGCCGGTCGACCGCCACCGACCTGCGGAAGTTGCCGCCGCCCGGCGCGTTCGCGTTGTGGTAGACGATGTACCACTGGCCGTTGAACTCGACGATCCCGGCGTGGTTGGTGGTCGACGACACCTGCCCGAGCACGACACCCCGGTGCGTCCACGGCCCGAGCGGGTTCGTCGCGGTCGCGTACCGCTGGCAGGCGTAGCTCGTGTTGGTGACACAGCCGGCGGTGTCGTTCGCGGCGTACATCATGTAGTAGAGGCCGTTGCGTTTGAACATCCACGGCGCCTCCCAGAAGTTGGTCAGGCCGGTGGGTGTGACGACCGGCCCGACCGTGTCGATCATGTTGCCGGCCAGGCGCACGGCGCGCGGCCCCCAGTACCCGCCCCAGTACAGGTAGGCCTGCCCGTCGTCGTCGACGAAGACGGTCGGGTCGATGTTGAGGCCGGACGACTTGGGGGTGCTGTCGCTGATCAGCGGCCCGCCCTTGGCGTCGGTGAACGGCCCGAGCGGGCTGTCCCCGACCGCGACGCCGATGTTCATCCAGCCGGGACCGTTGCCGTTGACCGACGTGTACCAGTAGTACCTGCCGTTGCGCGGTTCGACCTCACTGGCCCACGCGTCGGCACCGGCCCATGGGAAGGTGCCGATGTTCGCCTTCGCGCCGTGGTGGGTCCAGTTGGCCGCGTCGGTGGACGACAGCACGTGCCATTCGCGCATCTGGAAATTGGTGCCGCCGGAAGGTGCCTCGTCGCGGCCGGCGTAGATGTACATGGTGTTGCCGACGACGAGGGGGGCCGGGTCGGCGGTGTAGATGTTCGTGATGATCGGGTTGGCGGCCTGTGCCGGGGTGGCGACGGCTGTCGCCGCGACTGCGGTGACCAGCGCGCACACTGCGGCCGGCCATCTTCTTCTGGACATCGGACTTCCTTTCACGGCCCGTGGGGATCACTGCCCGGTGGAGAACAGTTGGGCGACCTCTGCCGCCGTCAGCGCCCGGCTGTGGATCCGGAAGCTGTCGACGGCCGCGGTCAGGTATGGATCGGAGCCGTACTGGGAGCGGCCGATCCAGTTCTGGGTGGTGGACGGCAGCGACGACGGGCGTACCGTCAGCGCGGTGTTGCGGGCGGTCTCCGCGCCGTTGACGTAGAGGACCCCGAGGTTGCCGGTGTGGGTGACGGCCACGTGGGTCCATGCGCCGGTCGGCAGCGGGAGCGGCGCGTTGATGCGCTGCTCGGTGCCGGAGCCGCCGCTGGCGATCGCGTACCGGGCGGTGCCGGAACTGCTGCGCGGGGTGAGGAACAGGTACGCCCCGGTGCCGGTGCCGAAGTCGAACACCCGGGTCCACGTGGCGGCCGCGTCGATGCGTACCCAGGTGGCGATCGTGAACGCGGTGACCCCGCTGAGGATGCCGGCGGGCAGGCTGACGTACCCGTTGCTGCCGTTGAGCAGCACCGCGTTGCCGCTGCGCCCGGCCGTGCGGGTGACACCGCCGGCCAGCGTCGCCGTCCAGCCGTTGCCGGTGGCGTCGGCCGCGGTGGTGCCGGACGACTCGTCGAACGGGTAGCGGGCCTCACGCGGCGTGGTGCCCGTGACGTTCCAGTACACCGAGTACCGCTGGCCGTGCGTCTTGTAGAACGGTCGCAGCAGCACCGAGCCGGCGGTGTACTCGAGCGGCGTGCCGGTCGGCTGCGGTGTCGCGGCCAGTGTCGGCAGGGCGGTCAGGTTGCTGGTGCCGAACTGCCCGGCCAGCACGATGGGGCCGTGCTTGACGGCGCGTACCGACGGGTTGTCCGGTGCCGGTTCCAGGGTCAGCGCCATCGGCAGGCTGATGTCGACGACGTCGCCGGTGGCCCAGGTGCGGTTGACGGAGAGGTACGACCCGGGCGTGGCCGTGCCGGTGACGGTGCCGTTGACCCGCACCTGGGCGCCCCCGGCCCACGACGGGATGCGGATCCGCAGGTCGATGGCACCGGATCCGGCGGTGACGGTGAGCCGCGAGGAGGGGCTCTCCGGATACGAGGTGTCCTGCCGGATGGTGAGGCCACGACCCGGCCACGTCAGCGTCGATGCGATGTAGAGATTGACGTACAGCGTGTTGCCGTTGAAGAAGTAGATGCTGTCACCGAACTTGGTGTTCGTCTCCATGCCGGTGCCGTGACAGCAGGTGAAGTTGTCGTAGTCGTTGCTGTACGTCTTGATCCCGCCGGCCCGCAACGGCACGTAATAGCAGTGATGACCGTGCGCCGAGCTGGGGTTCTGCGCGCCGAGCAGGTGGTTGTAGAGCCCCTTCTCGTAGAAGTCCATCAGCTCCGCGCCGCGGGCCGGGTCGGTGAAGAACAGCTGCCGGGTCAGCTTGAGCATGTTGTACGTGTTGCAGCACTCGCACGTCGTGTCCGACAGCTCGCTCGCGATCCGGTTCGGTGCCTGGAAGTACTCGCCGTTGGAATTGCCGCCGATGGCGTAGGAGTGCTGCCGGACCACGAAGTTCCAGAAGTTGACGGCGATGTCGCGGTAGCGGGTGTCGCCGGTGGCGTGGAAGCCGCGGATGGCGGCTATCGCCTTCGGGATCTGGGTGTTCGCGTGGAAGCCGGCCAGCGCGTCCACGTTCGCCGCGAGCGGGTCGAGCACCTGCGCGTGGTCGAAGTACTGGGCGGTGAACAGGTGCACCGGATCTTCGGTGAGCTGGTACAGGTTGAACAGCGTCTCGCCGATGCCGCCGAACTCGACGCGCAGCATCTGCTGCCGCTGTGCGTGGGTGAGCCGGCTGTTGCGGGCCTGCACCCAGGCGGCCTTGCGCGAAAGCACCGTGAGGGCCTGCGCGCTGCCGGTGTGCAGGTGCCAGTCGAGCAGCCCCTGCACGATCTTGTGCAGCGTGTAGTACGGCGCCCACACCTGCTGCCCGGTCTCGACCCGGTCGATGAACGACTCGGGATAGGCCGACAGGAACCCGTTGGGCCGCTGACAGAGGGCGAGCTGGGCCACCAGGTAGTCGCCCTTGGCCTGGTAGGTGCTGTCGCCGGTGCTCGCGTAGGCCTGGGCGAGCCCGCTGAGTACGTGGCCGATGGAGTGACCGCGCAGCTCGGTGGCGGGTGACTCCCAGCCGCCGCACGGGGTCGCCGTGGACGGCAGGCCGTTGGTCACCCGGAACATGTGCAGGAGCCGGTCGGCGTCGAGGAAACGAAGGTAGGTCCGGGTACGGCCGGCGTTGTCGAGGAACGGGCCGGCGCTGACACGGACGGCGGCGAGCGGGAACGCGTAGGCGGAGACACCGAAGTCGGGCCGGGCTGCGCGGGCCGGGCCGGACGGCAGCAGGACGCCCGCGGCACCGGCCGCTCCGGCTGCTCCGGCGATCAGGAGAGTACGACGGTTGAAACGCATGAGGACACCTCTGCAATCGAGATCTTTCGATGCGTAAGGGGGAGGCGAGCACCCGGAAGACGCAGCGTGTGGCACCCCTGGACAGCCCCGGTCCGCCCGCGGTTCGCCTGCGGCACACGCTGCCTTACGAAAACGTTTTCGGCAAGATGTTGCCGATGTTACGAATAGATTGCCGTGATGACGGCCTCTTAGAGGAAATTTAAGATCCTCTATGTCGTACGCGCTGGGCGGGCCTCTACTGTGGATTGCCAGGAACGCCCGTTCTCCCCCACGAGGAGCGCCAATTGTCTTCCCCCCACGCGGCCCGTATCGCCTGGCCACTGTTCCGCATCGTCGTCGGCCTGCTGTTCGCCTGCCACGGTCTCGCCGGCCTGTTCGGCCTGCTCGGCGGCAGCCGCGGCACCGGCGAGCCGATCCCCGTCGGCGTCTGGCCGAACTGGTACGCCGCCCTCATCCAGCTCACCTGCGGACTGCTCGTCCTGATCGGACTGGCCACCCGCCCGGCCGCGATCCTGGCCTCCGGCTCGATGGCGTACGCCTACTTCGTGGTGCACCAGCCCGACGGCCTCATGCCGATCGAGAACGGTGGCGTCACCTCGGCCCTGTACGCCTGGTCGTTCCTGCTGATCGGCATCGTCGGCGCCGGATCCTGGTCACTGGACTCCCTGATCAGCGGCCGCCGGACCACCTCCCCGGCGGTCACCACCGAGCCCGCGAAGCAACCGGCCTGAAGATCCGGCTGTGCGGCACCGCTGTCTCAAGTGGCTTGAGCCGATACGACCGGCTCTCCCGGCTGACTACCTGATCCCCGCGACTGCTTCAGATCTATCG
>NZ_JBFAAI010000036.1:0-92042 GCF_040639655.1 Actinoplanes sp. NPDC023801
TGTCTGAGGTTCCTCCAGGACGGCCGCGCCGGGCCCGATCAACGGTCCCGCTCGCTCGCCCGTCTCCCTGGCGGCTCGGTAAACATTACTCGTCCCTCTCAGCAACGCCAAACCGGGGTCCCGCGACGCCCGTCACACCGAAATATCCGGCAAACTACTCAGATCAGGCGACTCAGAAGCCGCCCTGACCTGCCAGCCGTACCCCAGGAATAGCGGCCCAACTACCTGTTCCGGGTACGGTCGGCATCCCTCAGCCCCAGCCATCCTCACGCGTGGACGCGTGGACGCGTGGACGCGAGGACGCGAGGACGCGAGGACGCGAGGACGCGAGGACGCGAGGACGCGAGGACGCGAGGACGCGAGGAGGGGCTGCCGGGAGTGCGCCGAGGGCCTATAACGGACGCATGCGCACTGATGAGCTGGCCGACCTGATCAGCGAGATTCCCGGTACTCAGGTGAGCGCGGCTCCCGGTGTGGTGACGGTCCAGGTGCCGGCGATCGGGGACACCGCACGGATTCTGTTCCGGGACGTGCTCGACGCCTATGAGGTGATGGTGCCGACCGGGGCTCCCGCCGTGCAGGTCGACATCAAGCGCAAGCGCGAGTCACTGCCGCTCATCTTCACCGTCGATGACGTGGTCTTCGCGCCCGCGTACGCCGATGATCTGGTTGATCCGGAGGATGAGCTGCTGGTTCCGGCGATGCCGGGCATGATCGGGTACTCGGAGATGCACCGGGACGTCCGCGCGCTGGGCCGGGCCATCGACGATCCGCAGGTGGAGCTGGAACCGGAGATGCTGGCGGCCACTCTGCTCGCGCATCGTTGCTTCCTCGCCGGCGCGGTCCGGGTCGGTTTGTGGCCGGTGCGGGTGGCGGCCTGGTGGGAGTACACGTCGGCGCGGGCGGAGAAGAGCATCCGGCTGGCCCGGTTCCGCCCGGACGAGAAGTGGGATCAGTTGATGGCGGATGTGACGGAGGCCAGGCGCCGGACCGCCCCGGCCGAGCTGTGAACGGTATCGGACTCCGGGGCGTTTTCGACCTTGAGGCGGAGCGGTACGACCGGGCCCGCCCCGGCTACCCGTCCGCGATCTTCGACGATCTCGCCGCTGCGGGCGCGCTGCCTCCGGCGTCGGTGCTGGAGATCGGTCCGGGCACCGGCAAGGCGACTCTGCCGCTGGCAGAGCGCGGCTACCGGGTCACGGCCGTGGAACTGGGCCCTGCCCTGGCCGGGGTGGCCCGCCGCAACCTGACGTCGTTCCCGCGGGTCGAGGTGGTGACGGCGGTGTTCGAGGAGTGGCCGCTGCCGGCGGAACCGTTCGACGTGGTGTTCGCGGCGACGGCGTTCCACTGGGTCGATCCGGCGGTCCGGGTGTCCCGGTCGGCGGCGGCGCTGCGGCCCGGCGGACTGCTGGCCACGGTGTCGACCCATCATGTCGCGGGCGGCACCGGCGAGTTCTTCGTCCGGGCGCAGGAGCACTACGAGCGGTGGGATCCGTCGGCGCAGCCTGGGTTCCGGCAGCCGCGGGCCGAGGAGGTCCGCTCGACGACGCGAAGGTGCTGGCGTCGGCGGAGTTCGAGGCGCCGGTGTTCACCGGTATGAGTGGGACGCCACGTACCGCACGGCGGAGTACCTGGATCTGCTGCTCACCTACTCCTCGACCCGGTCGTTGCCGGCTGAGCCGAGAGAGCGGCTGCTGGACGCGATCGGCCGGTTGATCGACGACGGGTTCGGCGGCCGGATCGTCAAGCGGTACCTGTCGGAGCTGCGGCTGGCTCGCCGGCGACGGTGACCGGGCGGGGTACCCGCAGGGCACAGAGCAGGGCGCCGGCCAGGGCGGCGGCGTAGAGGAGCAACACGGTCACATAGGACGAATTGCCCGATGACCAGGTGAGCACCGAGCCGCCGACCGCGGTGCCGAGGCTGCCGCCGACCGTACGCATGACGGTGTTGACGGCGGCCGAGACACCGGTCTGTTCGCTCGGGACCGCCTCGACCACGAGGGCTCCGACGGCGCTGAAGGCGAGGCCGATGCCGGCGCCCATGACGAGGATGCCTAGGCAGACCTGCAGGAGCGTGTCGTGCCGGACGGCGAGGCCGAGGTAGGACAGTCCCGCGGCACCGATGCCGGCGGCGAGTGCGGCGCGCGGGCCCTGCCGGGCGGTGAGCCGCTGGTTCACCGGCATGACCAGCAGATTGCCGATGGCGGTGGGCAGCATCGCGAGGCCTACGACGGTGGGCGTGACCGCGAACCGGTCGACGATCAGCAGCGGGATCACCATCCACGAACCGAACATGCCGAAGCCGAGCAGGAGTGTGGCGGCGTTGGTGGCGCGGACCGTGGGCAGCGCGAGGGTGCGCAGGTCGATGAGCGGTTGCGCGGCGCGGCGCTGGCCACGCCACCAGAGCGGGGCGAGGACGGCGACGGCGATCAGGGGCCAGGACCAGCCGGTGCCGGGGAACCGGCTGATGGCGAGGAGCAGGAGTCCGAGCCAGGTGGAGAGCAGCGCGGCCCCGTACCAATCGATGGTGGTGTTGATGGCAGTGGGCCGCGGCGGCGGCAGGAGCAGAACCACCGGAATGATCGCGAGGGCGGAGACCAGCGCGGGGATCAGAAACAGCCAGCGCGAGGACAGCAGGGTGAGGACGGGGCCGGCCGTGATGGTTCCGGCGGCACCACCGACGCTCATCACAGTCGATATGACCACGAAGGCGCGCGGACGTCGTTCGGCTGGTAGATGGTCCCTGACCAGGGCGAAGCAGAGCGGGAAGACGGCGCCGCCGAGGCCCTGCACGACTCGTCCGGCGACCATGACGGGAAGGGTCGAGGCGATGGCGGAGGTGAGGGCGCCGAGACTCATCGCGGTCAGGGCGACGAGCAGGATGCGGCGTTTGCCGTAGGCGTCGGCGAGCCGGCCGAGCACCGGTGTGGAGATCGACGCGCTCAGCAGGAAGGCGGTGAGCAACCAGCCGGCGCCGGACGGTGTGGTGCCGAGTTCGCGCTGGAACACGCCGAGCGCCGGGACGACGAGCGACTGCAGGACCGAGTAGGCGGTGGTGGCGAGGCAGAGTCCGCCGAGCGCGGCCGTCCCGGGGCGATTCAAAAGATCAGGACCTTTCTTCCGGTACGAGCCACCACCACCACAACCGCACCCGCACAGTCCCGCGATGGCACCACCCGCCTGGCGTCCCGTGCTGCCCAACCCCGAACCCCCCGGCTGTCGCGGACGGCCGGGACCGACGGACGGCCGGGGTCTGCGGACAGGCGGGGGTCCGGGGGCCCGTTATGCGACGGGGACCGCGTCGCGGACCGTGTTGCGGTTGGCCGGGCGTGGCAGACCGTAGTGTTCGCGCAGCGTGCGGCCGGTGTACTCGGTGCGGAAGCGGCCGCGTTCCTGCAGGATCGGTACGACCTGGTCGACGAAGGCTTCGAGCCCGGACGGCAGAACCGGCGCCATGATGTTGAAGCCGTCAGCGGCGCCGCCGGAGTACCACTGCTCGATCGTGTCGGCGACCTGGACCGCGGTGCCGGTGAAGGTGAGGTGACCACGGCCGCCGCCGAGGCGCGCGATCAGCTCGCGGACCGTGAGGTTCTCCCGGCGGCCGAGGTTGACGACCAGGGTGCGCCGGCTCTTGGCGCCCTCGATCTGTGCCTCCTCCGGCAGGTTCGCCGGCAGCGGCGCGTCGAGCGACAGTTCCGACGCGTCGATGCCGAGGAGGTCGGCGAGATGGGCGAGCGCGTACTCGGGGCGGATCAGCCGCTCCAGTTCCGCCGCCAGCGCCTGCGCCTCGGCGACGGTCCGGCCGATGATCGGCACGATGCCCGGCAGGATCTTGATGTGGTCCGGGTCGCGGCCGAACTCGGCGGTCCGGCGCTTGAGGTCGTCGTAGAACTCCTGCGCGTCGGCGAGTGTCTGGTGGGCGGTGAAGACGGCTTCCGCGTACTTGGCGGCGAAGTTGCGGCCGTTCTCCGACGAGCCGGCCTGGACGAGCACGGGGTGACCCTGCTCGGAGCGCGGGACGTTGAGTGCCCCGGCGACCGAGTAGTAGTGCCCCTTGTGCCGCGGCGGGTAGATCCTGGTGTCGTCGCCCCAGACCCCGCTCTCCTTGTCGGCGACGATGACGTCGTCGTCCCAGGAGTCCCAGAGCTTGAGGGACACGTCGACGAACTCGGCGGCCCGCTCGTAGCGCTCCTTGTGGGCGGGCAGGTGGTCGAGGTTGAAGTTGCGGGCCGCGTCGAGCCCGGCCGTGGTGACGATGTTCCAGCCGGCCCGGCCACCGCTGATGATGTCCAGCGATCCGAAGCGGCGGGCCAGGTTGTACGGCTCGTTGTAGGTGGTCGACGCGGTGGCGATCAGCCCGATCCGTGACGTCGCCCCGGCCAGGGCGGTGAGCAGCAGGGTCGGTTCGAGCACGCCGGACGGGCGGCGGCCGACCTGGTCCCAGAGAACCGGCCCGTCGGCCAGGAAGAGAGAGTCGAGCTTGCCGCGCTCGGCGATCCGGGCGAGGTTCTTGAAGTGTTCGACGTCGAGGTCGGCGTACGGGTCGCTCTCCGGCAGCCGCCAGGAGGCCTCGTGGTGCCCGACGCTCATCAGGAACGCGTTGAGGTGCAGCTGCCCCGGCCGGTTTGTGAAAGAACCCATCACTGCACCTGCGGGGTGTAGTGGGTGGCCTCGTCGCCCTCGAGGATCCGCGACTTCTCGCCGCTGACACCGACCGGGACGTCGCCGGCGACGGTGACGCGGTGCAGTTTGCGGGCCAGGTCGCCGTAGTCGTCGGCGGCGTAGTGCTGGGTGGACCGGTTGTCCCAGACGACGATGTCACCGACCTGCCACTTGTGGCGCAGGGTGTTCTCCGGGCGGGTCACGTAATGCTGCAGCAGCCGCAGGATGTCGCGGCCCTCGGTCCTGGACAGGCCGATGATGCCGGTGACGAAGTTGCCGATGAACAGGTTCGGCACGCCCGAGTCGGGGTTGACGCGGACCACCGGGTGCGCGGTGCGGTAGCGGGTGGAGGCGAAGACCTTCTGGTACTCCTCGACCTCGGTGGAGCGGAACTGCGGGTGCTCGGCGTAGTCGTACTCGTTGGAGTGTTCGGCCCACAGCCGGTCGGCCAGGACGCGCAGGTGCTCGGGCAGGTCGGCGTAGGCGGCGGCGGTGTTGGAGAACAGGGTGTCGCCGCCGTACGGCGGGATGACGAGGCTGCGCAGCGTGGTGGCCTTGGGCGGCGCGACCACGAACGTGACGTCGGTGTGCCAGGCGTTGGCGCGGGCGCCCTCCCCGCCGGCCACCTCGAGCACGTTGGCCTGGCCGTCGACGGACGGGACGGTCGGGTGCGCCAGGGTGAGCGGGCCGAAGATCGACGCGAAGCGCTGGTGCTGCTCGTCGTCGAGGTGCTGGCCGCGGAAGACGAGCACCTTGTGCTCGACCAGTGCCTCGTGGATCTCCTTGGCGGTGACGTCGTCCACCGGGCCGCGAAGGTCGACGCCGGAGATCTCGGCTCCGATCCGGCCACCGATGCGCGTGATGTCGATGCTCATTTGTCGGTCCTCTCTAACGGAATCAGTTGGTGCGCCAGGTCGAGAAGCGGCGCTCGGTGACGATGAGGAGCTGGTTCACCAGCAGGCCGATCGCGGAGATCGTGATGATCCCGGCGTACATGTCGGGGACCGCGAAGTTGTACTGCGCGTAGTTGATGAGGTAGCCGAGGCCGGCCTTGGCGCCGACCATCTCGGCGGCGATCAGGATCAGGATCGAGGCGGCGCCGGCGAGCCGGATCCCGGTGAAGATGGTCGGCACCGCGGCGGGCAGGACGACCTTCTGGAAGAGCCGGAGCGGTCCCAGGCCCAGCGATCGGGCCGATTTGATCAGGAGCGGATCGACGGTACGGACGCCGCTCACCGTGTTCAGCAGGATCGGCCACGTGCAGCCGTACAGGATGATCGAGATCTTGGAGGTTTCGCCGAGTCCCAGGATCAGCACGAAGACCGGCAGGATGGCCAGGGCCGCGGTGTTGCGGAACACCTCGAGCAGCGGGTTCAGCAGGTTGGCGACCGGGCTGTACCAGCCGATCAGCAGGCCGAGCGGCACGGCGACGAGGATCGCGAGCCCGAAGCCGGCCGCCGAGCGGGTCAGGCTGGCCTCGGTGTGGCTCCACAGCTGACCGGAGATCGCCAGGTCCCACCAGGCGACCAGGACCTCGGACAGCGGCGGCAGGAAGGTCGCGTCGACCAGGCCGAGCCTCGGGAAGATCTCCCAGACGGCGGCCAGGATCCCGATGGCGACGGTACGGGTGGCGACCGCGCCCAGGATGTGGCCGGCCCGGCGGACCACGCCGGGTCCACGGACGGCGACGACCGGTTCCGCCCGGGTGGTCAGCAGCGGGGCAACGGCGGTGTTCTGCAGCTCGATCGTGCTAGACATTGATCTTCAACTCCTCATTGCGGGCGCGGTCGACCTCGTCGCGCAGCAGGCTCCAGATCTCATGCCGGTAATGGGTGAACTCCGGATCGGAACGCAGGTCCTCGGTGGCCGACCGGGCGTCGATCGGCACGTCCACGACCTGCTTGATCCGGCCGGGCCGGGAGGTCAGGACGGCGACCCGCTGGCCGAGGTAGACGGCCTCCTCGATGCCGTGGGTGATGAAGACGATCGTCTTGCCGGTCTTCTCCCAGATCCGCAGCAGTTCGTCCTGCAGGCCGTCGCGGGTCTGCGCGTCCAGTGCCGCGAACGGCTCGTCCATGAGCAGCACCTCCGGGTCGTACGCCAGGCTGCGGGCGATCGCCACGCGCTGCTTCATGCCGCCGGAGAGTTCGTGCGGGTAGCGGTCGTGGAAGCCGGTCAGTCCGACCAGGTCGAGGTATTCACGGGCCCTCTCGGTACGTTCGCGGCGGCCGACGCCCTTGGCTTCGAGACCGAACTCGACGTTGCCCTGGGCGGTGCGCCACGGCAGCAGCGCGTACTGCTGGAAGACGATGCCGCGGTCCAGGCCGGGGCCGGTGACCGGCTTGCCGTCGACCAGGATCCGGCCGCTGGAGATCTCGCTGAGACCGCCGAGCAGGTCGAGCAGGGTGGACTTGCCGCAGCCGCTGGGGCCGACGATGACCAGGAACTCGCCGTCGCGTACGTCCAGATTGATGTCCTGCAGCGCGACGACCGTACGGCCGCGGGCCTGGAAGGTCTTGCCGACGTTCTCGAAGCGGATCTTGGCGGTCATGCGGCACCGCCGGTGGCGTACGCGTTGTAGTCGTTGCTGTAGATGTCGCCGGCCTTGATGTCCTTCTTCAGCTCGCCGGACCGGTCCAGCCACTCGATCCAGGTGGTGAACTCGCGCTCCTCGATGACGCCGCCCTTGCCGTTGACGCCGTAGCTCTTCCAGAACTTGGTCTGGCTGTCGTCCTCGTCGCGGCCCCGCTTCTTGATGATCTCCTGGAGTTTTGCGATGACCTGCTCGCGCGGGGTGGTGCGGGACCATTCGATGGCCTTGCCGACGCCGGAGACGAAGGTCTTCACGGTGTCCGGGTTCTTCCTGATGAAGTCGTCGCGGAAGATGTAGCTGCCGGCGGTGAACTTTCCGAGCAGGTCGTAGTCGGTGTACAGCGGGTGGATGCCTCCGCGTTCGAGCGCCTTGTCGCGCAGTGTCCCGCCGAGGGCGGCGACGTCGATCTGGCCGGCCCGCAGGGACTGTTCGGTGTTGACCGGGGGTACGACGATCAGCTCGACCTGCTTGATCTCGTCGTCGGTGAGACCTGCCTTGGCCAGGTACGTCTTGGTGATGGCCTCGGAGTGGGCGCCGAGCGTGTTGACGCCGATCTTCTTGCCGATCAGGTCGCGGGCGCTCTTGATCGGGCTGTCGTCGAGGACGTAGAAGCCGTTGAAGTTGACGTCGTCGACGCCGTAGTAGCCGATCACCGCGGTGATCGGAGCACCCGAGGAGGCGAGCTTGACGATCGCGCCGTTGAACGCGCCGCCGAAGTCGGTGTCGCCGGTGGTGGCGGCCTGAATGTCCTGAGGGCCGCTGATCGTGTTGCCGATCCAGTCGAGTTTGAGGTCGCCGAGGTAGCCGAGGTCGGCGGCGAGCTCCGGCAGGCTCACCGCGCCGACGTTGCCCTGGTAGCGCAGCTCCTTGACCTGCTCGCCGGGTGCGGCCGGTTCGTCGGATCCACCGCAGGCGGCGAGCGTCGTGACGGCCAGGACCCCGGCCAGGGCGGCGGCTATGGCGGATCTGCGGGTTGTCATCTCGGAACTCCTCGGAGGATTCGGCCGCGGGGTGTGTGTCATCGGCCGGACGGCCGCGTTGGGCCGTCGGCGCTCTTAGGCAGGAATCAGTGCGCCGGCATGCGGGCCGGCGGATTCAGTCAGGGGTGCCTGGAAGGGCCGGGCGACGATGCCCGGCGGTGGCTGCTGGTGCGGGCGGCGGGCTTCGCCGTCGGACTCAACAGGCGCAGGTACACACCCGGAGGTAGTCGACGAAGCGGCGCCGCGTCAGACGCTTGCTCCGGTTCATGTCAGCAACGTAAGTCGCCGTGCACGCTACGTCAGCCACTTTGTGAGCCACGACACATACATTTCCCATAGAGTGAGTAGAGATTGGCGCACGAAAAAGGGCGAGAGCCGAAGCCCTCGCCCTTGTGAACTGCCTCTTTACTCGTCGAAGCCCTCGAAGGCGTCACCGATCTCGTCGATCGCCTCGCCCGCCACGTAACCGGCCGCCAAGCCGCCCGCGACGCCCATCGCCGCACCGCCCATTCCCGAGCCGTGGTGACCGCGCCGGTAGTGGCCGTGGTGACCGTATCCCTGCTGCGGATGACCGTAACCCGGCTGCGGGTGACCGTAACCCGGCTGCGGGTGGCCGAAGCCCGGCATCGACTTGCGCTTGTCCACCGCCTGGCGGACCCAGCCGTCGACGACCTGACGCCAGTCGGTGGTGTCGGCGTCGGCGTGCGAGACGGTGTAGCGGCTGTACGTGTCGTGGCCCTGGGTGAACAGACCGCCGCGCTTGTCGAACTCCAGCACCACCTCGACCTGGTGCGGGCTGGTCACGAAGGTCAGCTCGACCTCGTTGATGGCGCCGGCGTACTGCTGGGGCGGGAAGTACTCGATCTCCTGGTAGAACGGCAGCGTCTGGTGGACGCCGTAGATCTGGCCGTACTCCAGGTCGGCGGACTTGAAGCGGAAACCCAGCTGGGCGAACGCGTCGAGGATGCGCTGATGGATCGGCAGCGGGTGCACGTGCACCGCGTCGAGGTCGCCCTTGTCGATCGCCCGGGCGATGGCCAGCTCGGTGCGCACGCCCATCACCATGCCGCGCAGGGTCTGCCCGTAGACGGTGGTGATCGGCGTCTCCCACGGCATGTCGATGCGGAACGGGATCGACAGCTGCTGACCGGGGGCCAGACGCATCGGACCGGTGACCGGGACCCGCAGGAAGTCGGCGACGGCGGAGTAGTCACCGCCGCCACCCTCCACCTCCATCCGGGTCACGAGACCGAGGGTGACGTGCTCGATGTTCGCGTCCTGCGTGCCGCCGACGAGGTTGACATTGCCGGTCAGCGCAGCGCCCGGATAGGTGCTCGGGTTCGACAGCACAGTGTCGACGCTCGGCCCGCCCACGCCGAGGGCACCGAGCAACTTCTTGAAGACCACGATGTTCTCCCGCTAGATGATGTGCCTCGCGAAACTAGCAACGCCCGCTGTATGAACGCTGAGAAAGCGCTGGTCGCGCGCCATCCAACAACAGACGGTACGACGATCGTGCAAGGTCATGGAGGCGGTCGCGGGGTCTGTCGCGGGAATTCCGCCTGAACGAAGTCGCGCGGCCCGGACATTCCAGGGCCGCGACCGGCGGGAAGGTGCTCCCGGCCGTGGCCCGATGCCATCCACTCAGGACAGCGGCTCTTCCGCCGTGGTCCGCGCCGGGCATATTCTGCCGGGGCCATGGCCACCATCGCTCCGCCGTATCGGCCCTCCTCGCCCGGGTTCCCGCCGGTCGACACGTCGCGCCACAGCGACGGGTCGGCGATCGCGGTGACCCTGCGGTTCGCGCCGTTCGCGTTCATTCTCGGGCTCTGCACCCCGGTGCTGGAGATCGACGGCGAGAGCATCCCGGCGTACTGGGGCCGCGTCGTGCAGTCGGTCAACCTCGGCGAGCACCACGTGCACGTCCACCTGCCGTACCTGTTCCCGTCCCGGATCGGCGCCGCCGAGACCACCGTCGTGGCGGTGCCCGGCCGGACCGTCGAACTGGAGTACCGGGCTCCGCTGCTGTCGTTCCTGCCCGGAGCTCTCGGCACTCCGCCGCAGCGCTACCCGGGCGCCGTCGCGGCCGCCGCGCTGCTGGCGGTGGCGGTCACCCTGGTGATCTGCGGTTGCGTCGGATTCGTGCTGAACGCCGGCGGGTGAGCCGCTCCTACTGCAGCTCGTCGTGCAGGGCGCGCATCAGTTCGGCGCTGGTGAACGGCTTCTCCAGCAGGTGGACGTCGGCCGCGAGGGTGCCGTGCGTGGTGAGGACCGGCTGGGCGTACCCGGACATGAAAAGAACCTTGGTGCCGGGCCACCGGGACCGGACCGCGTCGGCAAGGTCCTTACCCAGCATGTTGGGCATGATCACGTCGGTGAGCAGCACGTCGACGGCATTCTCGGCGGCCAGCCGGAGAGCCTCCTCACCGCCGCCGGCGGCCAGTACGGTGTAGCCACCGCGCCGCAGGATCCGGGACGTCACCTCGCGCAGCGCGTCCTCGTCCTCGACCACCAGCACGGTCGCGCCGTGGCCGGTGAGGCCGGCCACCGAGTCCTCCGGCGCGTTCCGGTACTCCTCGACGTCGGTCGCCGGCAGCAGCAGCGTGAACGTGGTGCCGATGCCGGGCTCGGAGTAGATCTGCACAGTCCCGCCGGCCTGGGTGATGATGCCGTAGACGGTGGCCAGGCCCAGTCCGGTGCCCTGGCCGCTCGGTTTGGTGGTGAAGAACGGCTCGAACGCCTTGTCGATCACTTCCTTCGGCATTCCGGTGCCGGTGTCCGACACGCGCAGCCGCACGTAGCGGCCGAGCGGCAGGCCGGCCCGCCCCGCGGCGTGCTCGGCGTCGACCTTGACCGGCGCGGTGTCGATGGTGAGACGGCCGCCGGTGGGCATCGCGTCACGGGCGTTGACGGCCAGGTTGACCAGCACCTGTTCCAGCTGGCCGGGGTCGGCCATCACCGACGGCAGGCCGGCCGTGGTGCGCACCGTCAGCGTGATGTGCTCACCCAGCGACCGCTCCAGCATCTGGTGCACCTCGGTGACCACCGTGTTCAGGTTGAGCGGCCGGGGGCGGATCACCTCCCGGCGGGCGAAGGCGAGCAGTTGATGGGTCAGGTCGCTGCCGCGGCGGGCGGCGCGGGCGATCTGCTCGGCATCGGCGGCCGCCGGCGTCCCGGCGGCGTCCTCGACGATGAACGACGCGTAGTTCAGGATCACCGCGAGCAGGTTGTTGAAGTCGTGGGCGATTCCGCCGGCCAGCTGTCCCAGACTCTCCAGACGCTGCGCCTGCTGCATCCGGGCCTCCAGTCGTTGCTTGTCGGCCTCCTCGTGCAGCCGGCGGCGTTCCTCCTCGGCGGCCAGCCGCTCGGTGATGTCCCGGACCACCGCCACGATCACCACGCCGCTGTCGGTGTGCAGGGAACTGCACGCGATGTCGACCGAGATCTCGGCACCGCCCCGCCGGATCGCCCGGCGGGTGGCCCACCGCTGGTCGGCGCCGTCGGCGGTCCGCTCCGAGTCCAGCGGTGTGGTGTCGCCGCCGGTACGCAGCACGGCCGAGACCGCGGGCAGGCCGTCGGGCAGCAGCAGCCGCACCGGCATGTGCAGCAGGTCGTACCGGGGATGCCCGAACAGGCGCTCGGCCTCGGCGTTGACCAGCACCACCTCGCCGGACTCGGAGACGCCGAGCATCGCGTCCGGGGCGGCGTTGAGGATCGCCTGCACCCGTGCCTCGGCCCGTTCGCGGTCGCTGATGTCGCGGCAGATCGTGGTGGTGCCGACGATGCGGCCGCGCTCGTCCAGCAGTGGTGAGACCAGTGCGGAGACCGCGACGGTGTCGCCCTTGGCGTCGACCCGGATGCTGCGGTACCGGTCCACCCGGCCGCCGAGACGGACCAGCATGCGGACCTGCTCCTCGTCGGAACGCCGCTCGGGCGGGACGATCCCGTCGATGTGCCGGCCGATGATGTCCGAGGCCGGGTGGCCGAAGAGAGCCTCGGCACCGGGGTTCCAGGACAGCACCCGGCCGTCCAGGTCGGTGGTCATGATCGCGTCGTGCGAGGACTGCACGATCGAGGCGAGCAGGGAGCGGGTACGGGCGGCCTCCCGCTGGGCCGTGTCGTCGCGCAGGACCGCGGTCACGTACGTCTCGCCGTCCGGCGCGGCCGTCACGGCCAGCGAGATCTCGACCGGGAAGACGCTGCCGTCGCGGCGCAGGCCACGCAGCGGCAGGCGCCGGAGGGGCTGATGGATGCCGGAGAGGTAGGCCTCGCGGTGCCCCCGGTGCCGGTGGCGCACGTCCCCGGGTACCAGGTCGTCGACGGGCCGGCCGACCAGCTTTTCACCGGTGTATCCGAACATGTCGTGGGCACGGCGGTTGGCCACGGTGATGACGCCGTCCGACCGGCTCACGATGATCGCGTCCGGGGCGGAGTCGATCAGCAGCCCCGGGATCCCGGTTGACTCCACCTGTGCCTCCCACCCCTAAAGTACTTCTGTACCGATATTTCGGTATGAGGTTGGGAGATTCGGGAAAAGGGCGTGGCGTGAGTACCACCTACCCGCCGATCGACCCGAACCGGCCCAGCGCGGCCCGCATCTACGACGCCTACCTCGGCGGCACCCACAACTTCGACGCCGACCGAGCCGTTGCCGCCCGCGCCGTCGAGTTGGTGCCCGATACGCCGCTGATCGCCCGCGCCAATCGGGCCTTCCTGCGACGAGCCGTCCGGTACGCGACCGCCCGCGGTATCCGCCAGTTCCTTGACCTGGGCTCCGGTATCCCGACCGAGCAGAACGTGCACGAGGTGGCGCAGAGCGAGGCGCCGGACGCGCGGGTCGTCTACGTCGACGTGGACCCCACCGCCGTGCTCTACGGCCGGCACCTGATCGGTGACGACCCGCGCACCGCGGTGGTGCACGGCGATCTGCAGCAACCGGCGCTGGTCCTGGACGCTCCCGAGGTCCGCGACCTGCTCGACCTCAGCCGGCCGGTCGGGATCCTGATGATCGCGGTGCTGCACTTCCTGCCGGACGGGCCGGCCCTCGACGCGGCACTGGCCGCCTACCGGGACGCCGCGGCGCCCGGCAGCGTGCTGGCCGTCTCGCACCTGACCCCTAGCAGCGCGCCCGAGCAGGTGGAACGGGTGACCGACCTCTACAACCGCACCGGCACGCCTCTGGTGCCCCGCGACGCCGCCCGGGTGGCCGGGTTCTTCGACGGGTGGCGGCTGGTCGAGCCGGGCCTCGTCCACGGGCCGCAGTGGCGCCCGGACTCCGAGCCGGTCAGCGACCCGGCCCGATACCTGACCCTGGCCGGCGTCGGCGAGCGATAGCGATCCCGGAGTCCGCGGGCCGGTCGAAGCCGTCGCAGCTGTCCTCCGGCTCGACCTCGATCAGGTCCAGCAGATCCGGGCCGGAATGGCCGGTGTCTATCGTGCCGCCGATCAGTCCGAGAATGGCGGCACAGTTGCGCCCGTACCCCTGCACCATGCGCTCCACCCGCGTCGGGTGGCCGCAGCGGCGGCACGGGCGCATCCGCTCCGGTCGAGGCTCGCCCACCTGACCAGTATCCGGCCGGAGATCAGGATTCGCCGACCGCCTCCGCCAGTTCCTGCTTGCTCATCCGGGAACGCCCGGCGATGTCCTGCTCCTTGGCCTTCTCGTAGAGCTCCCGGCGGGTGGCCGCGTGGTCCGCCTCATCCGGCAGCGAGCCGGTGGTCGCCTCGGCGAACCGGCGGCCCATCTCCTCACGCTGCGCATCGTCGAGACGCTCGGCGAGGATCGGCAGGAGGTCTTCCTCCTCTTCCTGCACGTGGTGCCGCAGCTCTCCGGCGATCGCGGCGACCGTGCCGTCGTAGCCGGGGTCGTCCGGGTTGCCGCGCAGCAGGTTCTTCAGCATCTCCTCGACCTGGTGGTGCTCGACCACACCGTCCTTGACCTCGTCGCCCTCCTCGGCCGCCAGATCCCGGATCGCCGGGTAGACGAAGGCCTCCTCGGCCTCGGAGTGCGGCAGGAGCAGCCGGGCGACCTCCTCCATCAGGGACGCGAGGTCGTCACCACCCTCCTCGGCCCGGGCCAGCAGGTCTTCGACCTGGCGGTGCTGCTCTTTGATGATCTCCACGATGTCCGGCACGATTCCCCCTTGATCTTTCCGACATGGGGCGGGATACCCCAAAACGGGCGGATCATCCTTCAGGAAACGCACATCTTCCCGGCCGTACGCTGCGGGAGGACCATGTGAGGGGAGAGCCATGCGGGGTGAGAGCCATGCGGGGTGAGAGCACGGTGCAACCGTTCCGGATCTTCAGGATCACCGCGATCGCCGAGGCGTTCTCGTGGACCGGGCTGCTGGTCGGGATGTTCCTGAAGTACGTCACGGAGACCACCGAGGCGGGCGTGTGGCTGTTCGGCCGGCTGCACGGCGCCCTGTTCATCGCCTACCTGGCCGCGACGCTGTGGGTGGCGTGGGCGGAGCGCTGGTCGCTGTGGCGGACGCTGTTCGGGCTGGCCGCCTCCATCCCGCCGCTCACCACGCTGATCTTCGAACGCTGGGTGGCCAGGCGCCGTCCGGCGGCGGAACCGGCGGCCGCCACCGCTTGAGTTCCGCCGGTCGATGGGGGCGTGCCCACGGGTACGCCCCCATCGCTCATTTGACGGCGATCGGGTTGACCGGAGAACCGACCGCGCCGGTGATCGGCAGCGGGGCCGCGGTCAGCCAGAACTCGAAGACACCGTCCTTCGCGCAGTCCGCCGCCAGGGCGTCCAGGTCCCACATCTCGCCCAGGAACAACCCGATGTGCGGGATCGCCACCTGGTGCAGCGGCTGGAACGCGTCGTCGAACTCGTTGGGCCGCACCTCGAAACCCCAGGTGTCGGTGGCGATCGCGGCGATCTCGGTGCGGCGCAGCCAGTCGGCGGTGGTGAACGACAGCCCGGGAGCCGGTCCCCCGGCGTAGTCGCCCCACCCGTCGCGCCGGGCCCGGGCCAGCTGTCCCGTGCGGACCAGGACGATGTCGCCCCGGCCGATCTCGACGCCCTGCCGCGCGGCAAGCGTGACGAGATGCTCCTCGGTGATGGCGAAGCCGTCCGGCAGGTCCCCGAAGTCGAGCAGCACCCCGCGGCCGGCGATCACGTCGGCGACCGTCTCGATGCCGGTCACCGCGTCGCCGAGGCTGGTCACCACCTCCCCCGCGGGCCGGCCGTTCCAGGCCATCCCGTGGTCGAAGATGTGGCCCAGCCCGTCCCACTGGGTGGAGCACTGCAGCGGCATGGCGATGACGTCGTCGGCGCCGCCGATGCCGTGCGGGAAGCCCTGGATCCCGGCGGCCGCGTCGGTGCCGGTGTCCAGCATGGTGTGCACCGGGTTGGTCCGGCGGCGCCAGCCCTTCTGCGGGCCGTTCGCGTCGAACGACTGCGACAGCGAGAACGAGACTCCGCGCCGCACCAGCGATGCAGCCTGCCTCCGCTTGTCCGGGGTCAGGAAGTTCATGGTGCCGCGTACGTCGTCAGCACCCCACCGCCCCCAGTTGGAGCACCGCTTCGCGGCCGCGGCGATGGCACCCTCGGGGTCACTTCTGGAAAACATCGAGAACCCAGTCGGCGATGTACGCCTGGACGTGCGCGAAGTGGTCGAGCCCGATGTGCTCGGCCCCGCCCTCCTCCGCCGTGAAGATCCGCAGCTCGCGCCGGGGTGAGTTGACGGCCTGCTCGTAGGAGCGGTGCGCGTACCGCAGCGGGATCTGCCGGTCGTTCTCGCCGTGACAGATCAGGAACGGCACGGTGATCTGCTCGACGACGCCGTCGAGGTTGACCGCCTCGGCCTTCTTGATGAACGTGTCCAGGTCGTTCTCGCCCCACACCCAGAGCACGTGGTCCCAGTAGTGCGGCACCGGGTTCTCCCCCTCGCGCTCCAGCCGGCGCTTCTGCACCGCACCCCAGTCGTGGTTCGCTCCCCAGGCGACGCAGAGCGCGAGCCGCTTCTCGAACGCGGCCGCCCGGGGTGCGTAGT
The DNA here is from genome assembly GCF_040639655.1 of Actinoplanes sp. NPDC023801. NCBI lineage: Bacteria > Bacillati > Actinomycetota > Actinomycetes > Micromonosporales > Micromonosporaceae > Actinoplanes > Actinoplanes sp. NPDC023801. Next base: position 16,245 of record NZ_JBFAAI010000036.1, read on the forward strand.
AGCCACCGAGCGACCAGCCGGTCAGCCCGATCTTCCCGGCGTCGACGTCGTCGCGGGTGAGCAGGTAGTCGACGCAGGCCGCGGCCCAGTCCTCGGTCTCGACCCGGGATCTGAGGTCGTGGAAGCGCAGCGCCTCCCCACTGCCGGGGCAGTCGACCATCAGCGTGTGGATACCGCGGGCTGCCAGCTCGTGCGCGAACCCGGAGGCGTACATGTGCTCCTTGGTGGAGTCGAGCCCGTTCCACAGGATGATCACCGGCGCCGGCCCGTCAACCGGTGCCTTCTTGAAGTACGCCGGCAGCAGCGCCCCTTCGAACGGGATCGCCACCCGCGTGGTCGCCGGGTCGATTCTGTCGAACGCCTTCTGCTGAAGGTCGAGGAGCCGCTGGTAGAACGCTTTCCGGTCGGGCGACTTGGCGCTCTGCATCCGCTCGGCCTGCGCCAGATAGTTGGTGGCCCGCTGATACTTCTGCCCGGCGGTGCGCGGGTGCCCGGCGGCCTCGTCGGCGGCCGCCTGGGATGCCAGGTCCTCCGCCACGGCGGCCCACGACGCCATGAACTCCCTGGTGCCGACGTCGGCACCCCGGGTGGCCAGTTCCCTGATCGGGCGGCACGCGCGGTCCACCTCGTCGATCAGGCCGCCGCTGTTCAGGGTGGCGACGACGCCCAGGTTCCAGACGTAGTTGCCCGGGAAGTACTCGAACATTCAGTGCTGCCTTTCTGCTCGCGCCCGTGCGGCGTCACGGCGCCGGACGCGGGGAAGATCGTCGGTGGGAGGTGCGGAGGTCACGCGGTTCTTCAGGCTGCCGATGCCCTCGACGGTCAGCGTCACCACGTCGCCGTCGCGGAGCGGCGGCGGAGTCCGCTCGCCGTTACGGCCCCACAGCTCGGCGAGACAGCCGCCGTTGCCGACGGTGCCGGATCCCAGCAGGTCACCGGGCTGCACCACGGAGTCCCGGGCGGCGTACGCGATCATCGTCTCGAACGTCCAGCCCATGTTGCCGAGCAGATCGCGGCCGACCTCCACGCCGTTGACCGCGGCCGTGCACCACAGGTCGAGGAAGCCGTCGGAGTCCTTGGCGTGCTCCAGTTCGTCGGCCGTGACGATCCACGGGCCGATGCTGCTCGCGAAGTCCTTGCCCTTGGCCGGGCCGAGCCGTACCTGCATCTCACGGCTCTGCAGGTCGCGGGCCGACCAGTCGTTGAAGACGGTGTAACCGAAGACGCTCCGGCCGGGACCGGCGACCGCGGCGACCTCCAGCTCGAAGTCGCGGGCCACCGACGCGGCCGGGAACGGGATGTCGTCGTCCGGGCCGTAGATCGCATGCGGGTTGGTGAAGTAGAAGGTGGGCGCGTCGTACCAGGCCTCCGGTACGCCGGCGGTGCCGTCCACGCTACGGCGGACACCGTCGACGTGTTCCTCGAACGCGACGAAGTCCCGGAACGAGGCCGGTCGGAGGGGCGCGAGCAGGCGCACCGCGGAGAGCGGCACGGCCGCCGCGGTCACGGTCTCCGCGCCGCCGATGATCTCCAGCATGGTGGGGTCACCGGTGAACGGATGCACCAGGTCCCCGTCGATCCGGCCCGTTCGTTCCCGGCCCTCGTGCCGGAACGTCGCCAGTCTCATACCGGCGGGGCGACGAAGATGCCGCGGTCGACGTCGTTGAACGACTGCTTGGCGACGAACTCGTTCATCGGGTTCGCCGTCCCCCACTGGTCACTCACCGTGGGGTCGGAGAAGTCGTACAGGTGCGGGTGCCAGGTGTCCTCGTCCAGCTCCTCGAGCTCGGTGGTGTACTCGACGGTGTTGCCGTGCGGGTCGAGGAAGTAACTGAAAGTGTTGTTCCCGGCCATGTGCCGGCCGGGGCCCCACACCTTCTCGATGCCGCCGCGCAGCAGCCGCCCGGTGCCCCGCATGTACTCGTCGATGCCGCGCATCTCGAACGACGCGTGGTGCAGCGAGACGTGCGGGCCGCGGGCGATCGCCAGGCTGTGGTGCCAGCGGTTGGTCCGCAGGAACCACATCATCGATCCCATCCGCGGGTGCATCAGGGTGTCCGAGAGCGCGAAGTTGAGGTGCTGGTCGTAGAAGGCGACGGTCGCCTCCGGGTTCGGCGAGTTGATCACCACGTGCGAGAGCTTGACCGGGACTGACTCTCCCTCCTCCAGCTTGCGGTGCTGCCGGACGGCCACGCCGGACGACACCTCGACGGTACGGCCGTCGATGTCGAAGAAGCGGAAGCCGTACCCGCCGCCCGGGGTCCGCAGTTGATCCGGCTCGTTGACGAGCGTGACCCCGGCGCGCCCGAGTCGTTCGGCCAGGGCGTTCACATCGGCCTCGTTCGCGGCGCCGAAGGCGATCAGGTCGAGCCGCTTCTCCGCCGCCTGACGGAGCCGTACCGAGTACTGCTCGGGCGAGCCGGCCGCGGCCAGGAACGCGAGGCCCTCGTCGGTGGTCTCGGCGTCCAGGCCCCACATGTTCGTGTAGAACTCCAGCTGCCGGTCGTAGTCCGGCACCGCCAGGTCGACGTGGCGCAGGTGGGTGATCAGTCGTTCGTCGTTCATGTCTCTTCCTTGTGCTCAGGCGGGCGCGGTGCTCAGGCGGGCGCGGCGCTCAGGCCGGTTCGGCGACGAGGTGCGCGATCCGCGCCATCAGGCCGGGAACGTCGCCGCGCTCGTGGGCGAGCTGCCAGCGGGCGAGTTGCAGGGAGGCCTCGACGACCGTCTTCGCACGGTCGAGGCGGCGGGCGGTGAACTCACCCCACAGGTCGTCGGTGAGCGCGTCCTCCCGCAGCAGGAGTTCGGCCAGTACCGACGCGTCCTCGAGCGCCTGGGCGGCACCCTGCGCGAGGGTCGGCGGGCAGCTGTGCGCGGCGTCGCCGATCAGCACGACGGCGCCGCGGTTCCAGGGGCCGTCGATGACGTGGCTCTCGAAGGCGGTGTAGTTGACCCGGGCCGGGTCGGTGAGCTGCTCGCGAATCTCGTCCCACGGCCCGTGGTACGCCCCGGCCAGCTCCCGCATCGTGGCGAGCGCCTCCTCGGGCGACAGGCCGGACCGGTCCCGCACATCCTCGACCAGATACGCGTAGAGGGTGTCCGCGCCGGTCGGGCAGTACCCGGCGATGTAGGCGGGCCCGCCGTAGTACAGGTCGGTCCGGGTCACGCTCGCCGGCCGCTTCGTGAACGTACGCCAGATGCCCATGCCGACCGGCTGCGGCTCGACGCCGATGCCGAGCCGGCGGCGCGTCCACGACCGGAGCCCGTCAGCGCCGATCACCAGGTCGTACGTGGCCGCCGAGCCGTCGTCGAAGGTGACGGTCGTGCCGTCCAGCGTCACCGGTGTCACCCCGAACCGGACCTTCGCGCCCACCGCGGTGGCCCGGTCGATCAGGATCCTCGCGAGTGCCGGCCGGTACATGCCCAGCGTGGCGGGCAGGTCCGGACCGCCGGTGCGGATGTCGGTGAGCTCGGCGATCAGCGTGCCGGCCGGGTCCGGGGCGCGCAGGCCGAGCGTGTCGAACTCGTAGCCCTCGGCCTTGACCCGCTCCCAGACCCCGAGTTGCCGCAGCACCCGCAGCGCGTTGCCCTGCAGCGTGATGCCGGAGCCGAGCGCCGCCACATCGGGTTTCAGGTCGACCAGGTCGACCGAGACACCGCCCTCGGCGAGCAGGATCGCCGTGGCGGCACCGGCGGCGCCGCCACCGACGACCAGAACATTACGAACTGCTGGCACGGCGGTTTCCTTCCTGTTTCCCTGTGACGGGTCCCACTGTCCCGTGCGGTAAGGCCATCAGGGAACCTCGACTTGGTGATCGGGGTCATAGGCGTGGCTTATAGTGACGCCCATGGCGGTCGACCGGGTGCTGGCTAACCTCGATCTCAATCTGCTGCTCACCCTGGACACCCTGCTCAGGGAACGGAACGTGACCCGCACCGCCGAACGGCTCGGGGTCAGCCAGCCCGCGGTGAGCGGGGCGCTCGGGCGGCTGCGCCGGCACTTCGGCGATCAGCTGCTGGTCCGGGTCGGCAACCGGTACGACCTGACTCCGCTCGCCACCCGGGTCGCCGCGCTCACCGGACCCGCCCTGGCCGGGGTACGCCGGGTCTTCGACGCCACCGCCGAGTTCGACCCGACCGGGCTGGACCGGGAGTTCACGATCGTCAGCTCCGACTACGCGGCGACGATCCTCGGGCCGCTGATCGCCCGGCGGTTCGCGGCCCAGGCACCCGGCGCCCGGCTGCGGCTGCAGCAGACGACGCCGTACGCGGTGGATCACGCCGCCGACACGCTGCGCAGCGCCGACGGGCTGATCATCCCGCACGGATTCGTCACCGGGCTGCCGTACCTGGACCTCTACAGCGACCGATGGGTGTGCGTGGTCTCCGGCGACCATCCCGACGTCGGTGACACGCTCACCATGGAACTGCTCGCCGAGCTGCCGTGGGTGGTCATCTTCGACCGGCCCACCGCGTTCGCCCCCGCCTCACGGCAGTTGCGGATGCTCGGCATCGAGGCCCGCGTCGAGGTCGTCGTCGACGGGTTCGCGCAGATGCCGTTCCTGGTCGCCGGCACCCGCCGGGTCGCGCTGCTGCAGGAACGCCTGGCCCGGCTGGTCGCCCCGGTCGCCGGCATCCGGATGCTCGACTGCCCGTTCGAGGTGGTGCCGGTCGCCGAGGCGTTCTGGTGGAACCCGCTGTACCGCAACGACCCGGCCCACATGTGGCTGCGCGACGTGCTCGTCTCCGCCGCCGCCGAACTGCGCCCCACCCACCGGCCGTAGCCCGGGCCGGTGATCCGGCGTGCGGAACGTGTGCGGCGTACGGCTCATCAGCCGCGGTTATGGCGGTCATCAGCGGAACCCTCTTCCGCTGATGACGGCCGTCCGCCCATAGTCAGGGCCACCGCGTGTGACCTGGACCACCGGCAACCCTGACTCATTCTCATGAAGGGCCCTCCATGCCCGAAGTTCTTACGCGACGAGCCGGACTACCGCAGCTCGTCCTGCTGCTCGCCGGCAGCTGCCTGTCCGTGCTCGGCGCCGTGCTGATCGCGCCCGTCCTCCCGCAGATGACCGACCACTTCGCCGGCGTACCCGGCGCCGACGTGCTGGTGCCGATCGTCCTCACCGTCCCGGCGCTGATCATCGGCCTCACGGCACCGTTCGCCGGATTCATCGCCGACCGGATCGACCGCAAGCGGGTGCTGATCATCGCGATGGCCGGGTACACGATCTTCGGGACCGCGCCGCTCTACCTCGACACCCTCGGATCGATCATCGGCAGCCGGGTCCTCGTCGGACTCTGCGAGGCAGCGATCATGACGTGCTGCACGACACTGATCGCCGACTACTGGTCCGGCCCGCAGCGCAGCCGCTACCTCGGCCTGCAGACGTTGCTCGCCTCCGTGTCGGCGACCGTGTTCCTCGGGCTCGGCGGGGCGCTCGGCTCGTCCGGGTGGCGTACGCCGTTCTGGCTCTATCTGGTGGCGGCCGTGCTAGCCGTACCGATGGCGCTGTTCATCTGGCAGCCGGCGTCCCCCGGCTCGCCGACGCGTGAACTCCCGCCCATCCCGTGGCGCCGGTTGCGGGTGCCGTGCCTGGTCACCCTGGCCGGGGGCGTGATCTTCTACGCTTTGATCGTCGAACTGTCGTTCGTTCTCGACGAGGCGGGCGTCACCGCCACGGCCACCATCGGCGCCCTGAGCGCCCTCATGTCACTGGCTACGGCGATCGCCGCGGGATCATTCGCGAAACTCTCCGGTCGTACGCCGCGCGAGCTCCTGCCGATCGCCTTCGGCCTGTCCGCCGCCGGATTCCTGATCATCTGGTCCAGCGGTTCCGTCGCCGTGATCACCGTGGGCGCGGTCGTCACCGGCGCCGGCACCGGCCTTCTGCTGCCCGTGCTGGTCACGTGGGCCACCAACGGGCTGACGTTCGCCGAACGCGGCCGGGGCACCGGACTCTGGACCGGGACCCTGTTCGTCGGCCAGTTCCTCTCACCGGTGCTGATCATGGGAATGGCCGGCGCGGTCGGTGGCCTGCGCCCGGCCCTCGGCGTTCTCGGCATCGTCGCCGCGATCCTGGCGGTCGGCTCGCTCGCCCTGGTCCCCCGCAGCGCCGCCCCGCTCAACATCACCCACGACTGACGGCACGCCACTCCGGCGTGGTGTCCCGCGGCCCGGACCGCGCCGCAGGTCACCACTCGACGAGGGTCAGGCCCGGGCCGCTGCCGCGGTCCGGGCGGAACCGTAGGAGGTGCCGGCCCGGTCGCGTTCGAGCCAGCCGGACTCGACAAGCATGCGGCGGACGGCGGCCACGTCGTCGGCGGCCGGCGCGATCCGCTGGTTGATCTCGGCCTCGGTGAGGACCCCGTCGACCGCGATGAAACGGGCGAACAGTTCGGCCATCTGCTGGGCGCGCTCGCTCAGTGTGGGCGGCAGGCTCACCAGGCGGCCGTGCGAGAAGTACGACTTGAGCTGCGGGAACTCCGCGAGCAGCGGGCTGATCGGCTGCACCCGGTCGAGGGCCTGGGCCGCCTCGCGCAGGACCCCGTCCCGGACCCGGTAGGTCCCGTTGCCGGTGCCGGTCGCCACTCCCGCGCCGACGAGCCGGCCGAGCAGTTCACCGACCTCGGGCTCTGGCAGGTCCAGGTGGAGCGACATCTCGAAGATGGTGGCGCCGTCCTTCCCGTGCCGGGCCAGCTCGGCGAAGGCCCGCAGACGGACCGGGTGGGACAGGAGCATCAGCAGGCCGGAGGCGTGCGCGGCTTCGACGGACATCCCCACACCGTAGGCGGCACCCCGGCCGGGAGCACCCGATTTTGTCATTGACTTCTCTCGATCAATGCGTGAGGGTGTGGGCAGCACTGCCGCCGGAGCCACGCGGCGCGCGCGAGCCTGGGCAGCTTGCGCGCAGTTCACCGCCGGCGGGCCGTCATGTCCTGATGACGACGGCCACAGCTCAGGAGTGCTGAGTTCACATGCTCAAACCCGTACGCATCAAGATTCTGATCTCCGGTGTGGTGGCGGCCCTCGCCGCGACCATCGCCGTCCTCGCCGTGCACACCGGCCCCGCTGCCGCGCACGGCAACGTCGTCGGCCCGGCCTCCCGCAACTACGGCTGCTTCGAGCGCTGGGGCTCCCGCTTCCAGGACCCGGCGATGCAGACCGAGGACCCGATGTGCTGGCAGGCCTGGCAGGCCAACCCGAACGCCATGTGGAACTGGAACGGCCTGTTCCGGGAAGGTGTGGCGGGCCGCCACGAGACTGCCATCCCGGACGGGCAGCTGTGCAGCGGCGGGCGTACCGAGACCGGCCGCTACAACGCCATGGACGCGATCGGTGACTGGAAGGCCACGTCGATCGGCAACTCGTTCACGGTCTCGCTCTTCGACGGCGCGCGGCACGGCGCCGACTACATCCGGGTCTACGTCACCAGGCCGGGCTTCAACCCGCTGACGACCGCGCTCAAGTGGTCGGACCTGGAACTGGTCAAGTCGGTGCCGAACACACCGGCGGCACAGTGGACCCGGCAGATGTCCAACGGTGTTCAGATCGACATCCCGGCGAGCGTGGCGGGCCGGTCCGGACGCGCCATGGTCTACACGATCTGGCAGGCCAGCCACGCCGACCAGTCCTACTACTTCTGCAGCGATGTGAACTTCGGCGGTACGACACAGCCGTCGCCGTCCACGTCGGCGTCCCCGTCCAGCCCCACGTCGCCGTCGGCGTCCGCCTCGGTCTCGCCGAGCACCTCGACGCCCCCGGTGACCGGCAACTGCGCCGCCACCCACACGGTGACGTCCCAGTGGCAGGGCGGCTACCAGGGTGAGGTGAAGGTGACCGCGGGCAGTGCCGCGATCAAGAGTTGGACGGTGACCCTCACCTACCCCGGCACACCGCCGGTCCAGCAGGCATGGAGTGCGAACCTGACCACGAACGGCAACTCGGTGCAGGCCACCAACGTGTCGTACAACGGCGGTCTCGCCGCGGGCGGGAACGCGACCTTCGGTTTCCTGGGCTCGGGCAGCCCGGTCGCGCCCACGCTCACCTGCGCGGCCGCCTGACCTTCCCCGGAGCCGTTCACCTTGTTACAGTGGCGTTAAGTGGGAGCGCTCCCAAGCTCCCTCGCCGTCCCCCATGCAGAAACGGAGGCAACCGCACCTCCGCGTGGCAAAGCTCCGGTCATGCAGTGCCGTTCGCTCCCGGAACGAGGCAGCCCCAGCCCGTTCCCCACCTCCGCTCCGCGGAGGCGCACCACCCCGGCCGTGGTCCCCGCCGCGGTTGAGAGCACCAACAGCGGCCCCGGGCTGTCGATCACGACAGCCGGGGCCGCTGCCCCGCCCCCACGTCAGGCTCCGCGTCAGCGATCGGGTTCCGCGTTGACGATCGGGCTCCGCGTCAGCGATCGGGCTCCGCGTCAACGATCGTCGGAGAGCCGGCCGTTCCGCGAACTTGCGGGACGGCGTGACAGGCGCTCGGTCCCTGAGAATGCGTCCATGCGAATCCACGGGGAGCTGAGGAACACGGCCGACGTCATCGCCCGATCCGGAACGCCGCCGCCGTCGCGGCGGGCCGTCCGGGCCGCCTGGGTCGCGGCGCTCGCCGCCACCGCCGGGTTCATGCCCCTGCACGTGGTGTGGGCGGCCGGGATTCCGCTGTTCGCCGACGCGCAGCGGTTCGAGGTGTGGCACGCCGACGGTGGCGGGACGTACCTCTGGGTGCTGAACGCGCTCGCCCTGCTGCCCGCGGTACTGGCGTTCGCGCTGATCAGCCCGTGGGGCCTCGAGTTCCCCCGATGGGTCCCGTGGGTCGCGGGCCGGCCGGTCCCCCGGCTGCTGCTTGTCGTCCCCGGATACGCGCTCGTGGTGGCGCTGTCCGCGTACACGATGCTGGCCGTGGTCCTGTCGGTGGCGCAGTGGAACTCGCCGGAGGTCATCTTCAGCCCCTGGACCGGCGTCTACGGTGTCGCGCAATTCGCCGTCTGGATCACCGCGCTGGCTCTGGCGACCCGTTCCTACGCGGTACGCACCCGCGGCTGACGGCACCGGCCGCCTCCGGGACGCCACCGGGCGCTCACCGCGGCCCGTGGTCGAGATCGGCGAGCACGCGCTGGGCGATCCGGAACGCGGTGTTGGCGGCCGGCACGCCGCAGTAGATCGCGGTCTGCAGGATGAGTTCCTTGATCTCGTCGTCGGTCAGGCCGTTGGTGCGGGCCGCCCGGACATGCATCGCCAGTTCCTCGTCGTGGCCGAGAGCGATCAGGGCGGTCAGGGTGATCAGGGACCGTTCGCGGCGCTGCAGGCCGGGACGGGTCCAGATCTCGCCCCAGGCGTACCGGGTGATCATGTCCTGGAAATCGCGGGTGAAGGCGGTGGTCCCGGCGATGGCCCGGTCGACGTGGGCGGGGCCGAGCACCTCGCGGCGGACCCGGATGCCGGCCGCCCGTGCCTCGTCGAGATGCTGGTCGAGCAGGAACGCCACCACCTCGGGATTCTCGGCGGGGGCCTGGTGACCGACGCCGTCGAGGACGACCAGGCGGCCGTCGCCCACGCCGCGGGCGATGGTTTCGAGGGCGGCGGGCGGAGTCGGCTTGTCGTCGGCGCCGGCGACGGCCAGGACCGGGGTGGTGATCGCGGCCAGCCGGTCACGGACATCGAATCCGGCCAACGCCTCGCAGGCTCGGGCGTAACTTTCCCCGTCGGTGGCGCGCAGTGCCGCGATCAGCGGTTCCGCCCCGGTGAAGCCCGGTGCGAACCAGCGTTCCAGCGAGCCGGCGACCACGGACTCGATGCCCTCGGCCCGGACCAGTTCCGCGCGGTCGTGCCACATCGGCGGGTCGCCGAATTTCGCCGCGGTGCAGAGCAGCACGGCCGCGGTCACCCGGTCCGGCGCGTCGAGCAGCAGCTGCAGGCCGACCGCGCCACCGATCGAGTCGCCGGCGTAGCCGAACGTCTCACCGGGCCGGATCCGGTCGGCCAGCGCCAGCACCTCGGCCGCCAGGCCGGCCACCGTGAACGGGCCGGCCGCCGGGGCGCTGCGGCCGTGTCCGGGAAGGTCCCAGCCGATCACGTGGTAACGGCCGCGCAGCCGGCTCGCGCAGTCAGTCCACAGCGTCTCGGCGCTGGTGCCGATCGACGGGCCGAGCAGCAGCAACGGCTGATCGGACGCCTCGATGAAGGTGGTGGGGGTCAGCACGGGGACTCTCCGGGACGAGCGAGCGATCGGGCGATGACGGCGTCGATGATCTGGTCGGTGGCACCGAGATAGGGCTCGCCGGGGGCGGCGTCCGGGGCGATCGAACGCTGCTCAGCGTCGATGCCGGGCCGGGCCGCCGCCAGGTTGGCGGTCATCCACGAGCGTTCCACCCGCAGCCCGGCCAGCAGTTCAGCGGTCTGTGCGCCGGCTGTCACGGTGCGGCGGGCCAGCGTACGCAGGGTGGCCCACTCGACGTGCCAGCCGCCGTCGGGGCGTTCGTCGACGGCGGCGGCCGCGCCCGCGTGCACGGTGGCGGCCAGGAACGGCGCGGCCAGGGCGGCCCGGCGGATCAGGATGGACAGAACCGGGTTCTGCTTGTTCGGCATGGCCGACGACCCGCCGCGGCCGGGCACCGTGCCCTCGGACAGCTCGTGCACCTCGGGCCGGGCGCCGACGAGCACGTCGTTGGCGATCCGGCCCCAGGCGTCGGTGCACGTCACCAGGGCGTCGGCGAGACCGGTGAGCGGGGCCCGGGCGGTGTGCCAGGGATCGCGGACCGGCAGGCCGAGGCTCGCCGCGGTGGTCTCGATCAGGTCGCGCACCACCGCCGGGGAACCGGTCAGCGCCACCGGGGCGGCCAGGCTGCCGGCGGCGCCGCCGACCTGCGCGGGCAGGGTCGCGGCGGTGTCGAGCCGGTCCCGGGCGTCCAGGACACCGGTCAGCCAGGAGGCGGCTTTGAGACCGAAGGTGATCGGTACGGCGTACTGCGTCAGAGTCCGGCCGGGCATCGCCGTCTGCCGGTGCTCCCCGGCCAGCCGGGCCAGCGCGGTGATCTGGGCGGCCAGGTCGGCGCGGATCCGGGCGGCCGTGTCCGACAGACACAGCACCAGACCGGTGTCGACGACGTCCTGGCTGGTCAGGCCTTGGTGCAGCCAGTGCGCGGCCGCCTCGTTGCGGTCCTGCAGGCGGGTACGCAGCAGCTTGAGCAGCGGGATGAGCGGGTTGCCGCCGGCCTCGGCACCGGCCGCCACGAACGGCACGTCGCCGGGACCGATCAGCCCGGCCAGGTCGTCGCGGGCCTCGGCGGGTGCGACAGCGTGCAGGACGAGCGCGTCCAGCCAGGCGGCCTCGACCCGGACCATCGCCGTGAGCACGGCCGCGTCGTTGAACAGGTCGCCGGCACGGTCGTCGCCGGGCCACAGGAGGTCACTCAACGCCGCTCAGGCCCATGCGTCGCGCAGGCGCGGGTAGGTGAGGAAGACCGTCTCGCCGTCACCTTGCAGACGCACGTCGAACACCAGGCCGCCGGGCTCGCGGGTGGTGATCAGTGTGGACCGGCGGGCCGGGTCGACCTGGCTCAGCAGCGTGTCGCCGGCCAGCACGTCCTCGTCGTCCGGCAGGTACGCGCGGGTGAACTGCCGGTCGAGCAGGCCCCGGGCGAAAACCGTGACGGCGAAGAACGGCGCCTTGCCGGTCTCGGTGGCACCCGGCTCCAGGGTGGCGAACTGGTAGTGGCCGTCCGGGTCGGTCGCGGCCCGGCCCCAGCCGGTGAAGGTCCAGCCGTCGCGCCGCAGCGAGCCGGGCCGGCGCGGGATGTGGCCCTGCGGGTCGGCCTGCCAGATCTCCAGGACGGCGTCCGGGACCGGGTGGCCGTCGCCGTCGCGGACGTGCCCGTGCAGACGGATCGCCTTCGGGTGGCTCGGCGGGACCAGCTCGTTCATGGCCGGGTATTCCAGGCCGAGGTGGAAGAAGGGGCCGACGGTCTGGCCGGGGACGGCGCTCATGGGTTCTCATCCTCGATATCGGCTTCGAGCGGGGTGCGGTGGGTGCCGGTGAGCACGATGTCCCAGCGGTAACCGGTGCTCCATTCCGGGGTGGTCACGTCGTGGTCGTACCGGGCGACCAGCAGGTCCCGCGCCTTCGGGTCGGTGATCGACTGGTAGATCGGGTCCAGCGGGAACAGCGGGTCGCCGGGAAAGTACATCTGGGTGACGACCCGCTGGGTGAAGTCGGTGCCGAAGACCGAGAAGTGGATGTGCGCGGGCCGCCACGCGTTGATGTGGTTCCGCCACGGGTACGGGCCCGGCTTGATCGTCTGGAAGCGGTACGTCCCGTCCGTTCCGGTGAGCATCCGGCCGACCCCGGTGAAGTTCGGGTCGTGCGGCGCCGGGTGCTGGTCCCGCTGGTGCCGGTACCGGCCCGCGGCGTTCGCCTGCCACACCTCGACCAGCTGATTCGCGACCGGGCGGCCGTCGCCGTCGAGGACCCGCCCGGTGACCACGATCCGCTCCCCGATCGGGGTGCCGGAGTGCTGGATGGTCAGGTCGGCCTCGTCGTCGGCGACGTCCCGGTGCCCGAAGACCGGCGCCCACAGCTCGACGGCCTCCGGGTCGATCAGGTGGGCCGGCTGCTTGGGATGCCGCAGCACGCTGCTGCGGTACGGGGCGTAGTCGATCCTCGGCTGCGGACCGCCGGGCTGCTGGGCGGCCGCCTCGATCTCCCGGTTGATGTCAGCTTGTGACAACTCCATGTTCACGCTCCGGACGCTAGGCGGTCGTACCGGCTTCGGCGATAAAGTTCTTCCACTGGATGGAAGGAGTCTCCGGTGGGCGCCACCGTCACCTCGCGTGCGCTGGACATTCTCGGTGCCTTCGACGGGGAGCATCGCAGCCTCTCCCTGACCGAACTGGCCCGCCGCGCCGGACTGCCGCTGGCGACCGCGCATCGCCTGGTCGGCGAACTGCAGCGGTGGGGCGCGCTGGCCCGCGAACCCGGCGGCGAATACGTGATCGGCCGCCGGATCTGGCAACTCGGCCTGCTCGCCCCGGTGCAGAGCGGCCTGCGCCAGGCCGCATCACCATTTTTGCATGATCTGTACGGGACCACGCTGGCCACGGTCCACCTGGCGGTGCGGGACGCGCTCGAGGTGCTGTACGTCGAACGCCTGGCCGGGCACGTGTCGGTGCCCGTGGTGAGCCGGGTCGGGTCACGGCTGCCGATGCACGCGACCGGGGTCGGGAAGGTGCTGCTCGCCTACGCCCCCGAGGAGGTTCGCCTGGAGGTCCTGCAGAACCTGACCAGGATCACCGCCTACACCGTCACGCAGCCGGCCCGCCTGCTCGAACAGCTGCGCCGGGTCCGGGCCGAGGGGTACGCCACCACCGGTGAGGAGATGAGCCTCGGCGCCTGCTCGGTGGCCGTGCCGGTCCGTAACGGCGACACCGTGGTGGCGGCCCTCGGGATGGTGGTGCCCGACCTGCGCCGGCAGCTGCCCCGCCTCGTCTCGGCGCTGCAGGTGGCCGCCCACGGGATCAGCCGCACCCTGGCCGGCCCCGCTTCCGTCCAGTGGAAATAGGGTCTTGTGTCCCGGCGGCCCCCTGCCCAAGTCTGAACGGCATGCGTACCCAGGTCGCCATCATCGGCGCCGGCCCGGCCGGTCTGCTTCTCTCCCACCTCCTCGCTCAGGGCGGGGTCGAGTCCGTCGTTCTGGAGACCCGCTCGGAGGAGTACGTCGCGGCACGGATCCGGGCCGGCATCCTGGAGCACTCGAGCGTCGAACTGCTCGCGGCGGCCGGACTCGGATCCCGGATCCGGGCCGAGGGTGACGAGCACCGGGGCATCTACCTGCAGTGGCCGGGCGAGCGGCACCACCTGGACTTCGTCGACCTGACCGGGCGCAGTGTGTGGGTGTACGGCCAGACCGAGGTGCAGAAGGATCTGATCGCGGCCCGTCGCGCGGGTGGCCAGGAGATTCATTACGAGGTCGCCGACGTGGCCCTGCACGACGTGGATTCCTCTCCCTACGTCACCTTCACCGACAGCGAAGGACATCATCGGCGGCTGGAGGCTGCCGCTGTCGCCGGGTGCGACGGCTCCTTCGGGCCCAGCCGGCACGCCGTCCCCGCCGATCAGGCCTTCGAGCGCGTGTACCCGTACTCCTGGTTCGGGATCCTTGCCGATGTCGCCCCGTCCACCGACGAGCTGATCTACGCCTGGCACCCGGACGGGTTCGCCCTGCACTCGATGCGCTCGGCCAGCGTGAGCCGCCTCTACCTGCAGGTTCCCAACGGCACCGATCCGCAGTCGTGGTCCGACGACCGAATCTGGGACGAACTCTCGAAGCGTCTCGGGCACGGGCAGAACGGCTGGAAGCTGAACCCCGGGCCGATCACCGACCGGAGCGTGCTGCCGATGCGCAGTTACGTGCGGACGCCGATGCGGCACGGCAACCTGTTCCTCGCCGGCGACGCCGCGCACATCGTGCCGCCGACCGGTGCCAAGGGCCTCAACCTCGCGATCGCCGACGTGGCACTGCTCAGCCGGGCACTGATCTCCAAGATCAAGGACCACGATCCGTCGTACGCCGACGCGTACTCCGGTGACGCGCAGCGCCGGGTCTGGCGGTGCACGCACTTCTCCTGGTGGATGACGACCATGCTGCACGCCTCGGGCGATCCGTTCGACGCCGAGCTGCAGCTCTCCCAGTTACGGTGGGTCGCCGGCAGCCGGGCGGGTGCCACCGGACTCGCCGAGAACTACGCCGGGCTGCCCATCGGGTACTGACGCCCCGTCCGGCGGGTTGGTGGCCTCGATCGTCGGAGGCGGCGGCCCGTGGTCGACCGCCTCCCGATAGGTGCCGGTCGGCAGGGTGGACGGGCTGGCGCCGGGCGGGACCTGACCGTTCGGCGCGGCCGGCTCCCGCGCCAGCAGACCCTTGGCAAGCGACGCGCCGGTCGCCAGGAAGGCGACGTTGAGGGCGCTCTCCCAGTCGAACGTGGTGACGTCGAAGGCTCCGGCCACCATCGAACCGGACAGCGACGCGAGGAAGGTCTTGGCCAGCCGGGTCAGCAGGTCGGGCCAGAACGCCAGGTTCGTCAGCCGGGAGAGGTACTGCACGGCGGTGAGCATCAGCGACGCGACGAACGCGCTGACCGCCAGGGTCAGCGAATACCGCCACGGCAGGTCGATGACCGAGCCGACACCGCCGGCCAGCAACGTCGCGAGGAACACCTGGCCGGCCGACCAGCCGGCCCGCTCCACGAAATCCAGGACGACCGCACGCCACTTCGGGACAACCTGCGCCATGCCATCGACGTTCCCCGTTCTGAAGATCATCGATAATCGCCCGAACGTATCAGTTCCCGGAGCGCGTCGCCGATCCCCGGCGGCACCTGGTAACGCTTGCTCAGCCAGGCGAACGTGAATCGGGCCGCCGCCACGTTCCCGGCGTACCCGGGGACCATCGAGGCGAGCGGCAGCACCTCCACCGGGTAGGCCCGTTCCACCCGCCGGGCCGGTTCGAACGGATCCCGGTACGGCGGCTCGCCGCCGCCCAGCCGGAGCAGCGCGATCACCCCGTCGACCGCGCGGTGCTGGATCATCCGGGTAGCGGCCAGCCGTTCGCCGCGCAGCTCCCGGTGCAGCCCGGAGTAGAGGCTGACCAGCGCGTCGTTGAGGTGGTACTCCTCGGTGTCGAACGGTGGCCGGGGCACCGGCGCGCCCGAGGTGGCCAGGTCGGCGGGCGCGTCCGGCCGGCGCCAGATCGTCCGGGCCCCGGCGAACGGCAACCTTGCCAGTTCGGCGGCGGTCAGGACCGTGTACTCGACGAACACGCCGTCGGCATAGAGGGCGCGCCGTCCACCGCGCCGGTGGGCGAACAGGTAGGTGACCGGCGCCGGTTCCTCGAGCCAATCGGTCCGGTCCAGGTAACGCCACGCCGCCCCGTCCTCGACGATCACGAAGAAGTCGAGGTCGGAGTGCTCGTCGAGGCGGGCCGGCTGGGCCCCGCACGAGCCGAGGCCGAGCAACGCCACCGTGTCGTCCCGGGCCTTGAGCACCTCGGCGAGTTCGTCCAGCCTGCGCATGACGGGTCTCATCGCACCTCCCCTCCCCTGAGCATCACCGATCCGGGCCCTCCACCCAAGACCCCGGGGCCGCCGGGTGCGAGGATCGGCCGGTGAGCCGGGTTCATGTCGTGTACGCGCATCCGTCGCCGCACAGCTTCACCCGCGAGGTGCTCGACGCTTTTCTGAGCGGCGTGGCGTCGTACACCCTGTCGGATCTGTATGCGTCGGGTTTCCCGGCGGTGATGACGGCGGCCGAGTACGCCCGCGCCCCGGACGATCCGGTTCCCGCCGACGTGGCCACCGAGCAGGCGTCCCTTGCGGCGGCCGAGGTGTGGGCGTTCGTCTACCCGGTGTGGTGGGCGGACTGCCCGGCCGTGCTCAAAGGCTGGTTCGACCGGGTGTGGACGACGGGGTGGGCGTACCGGCCGATGCGCCTGCGGCCGGTACGGCGGGCGATCGTGCTGTGCACCGCCGGTTACGAGATCGCCGACCTGGAGGCGACCGGCCACTACCAGGCGATGCGCGCGGTCATGCTCGGTGACCGCATCGGCGGGCGCGCCGAGTCCTCGGAGTTCGTGCTGCTCGGCGGCTCGGTGCTGGCCGGCACTGATCGGGACGGATGGGCCGCCCGTAAGGCCGCCCACCTGGAGCACGCCGCCGAACTCGGCCGTTCCACCCGCGCCGGCTAGGAACAGCCGGCGCCGGCGCGGGGGACGGTCGGCAGGATGGTCCGGCTGCGGCCTGGCCGTGGGTAGGCACTGGCAACGGAAGCCAGGCGGGCAACGGGGTCGCGCTGCTTCCGCCAGTGGCCGTAGAGGGCACCACGCCGCCAGAGCCGGTCAACCTCACGGATTGTCTCGGGATCGACGTCGCCGGGCGGAGCGTCCGCCAGGGGGTCGAGGACCGATCGCACGGTGCACATGTCGATCCCGTCCGGCGGCCGTCGGGCAGGTATCGTGGTCGGCACGAAGGGCTGTGGCCGGCTTCGGGAATCGCAGAGGGGGCACGGTGAGCGCTCAAGCCTCGGCGCGAAGATGCCGGCGCACGTGACCCTGGACGACGTCGCCAGCATGGCAGCTGCCGACGAGAACCACCGATACGAGCTGAGTCCCGAGGGAGTGCTTTCGATCAGGCCCCCCGCGGACCCGGAACACACGTTGCTGGTGATGCGCCTGATTCTCTGGCTCGCCGGTCACGGCTACGAAGCCGAACAGCTCGCCGCCGACTGCGGCATCGACGTCGGCGGTGGCCGCGTTCCCGACCTGACTGTGTGGGCCAAAGGCATGCCCCCGCGTCGCGCCCGCTCAAGCTACGCGGGCACGTCCGGGCTGCTCCTCGCCGTCGAAGTCGTCTCCGGCGGGTCCGAGGTCACTGACAGGATCATCAAGAAGGCCGAGTACGCCAAAGCCGGCATTCCACGCTACTGGGTCGTCGAGCGCGACGGTGGAGCGACCGTACACCGGCACGTTTTGAACGACGTCGGCGAGTACGAACCCGATCCTGCGGGGCCTCAGCCTCTCACCTGGCTCCTGACCTCCAGCCCTGACATGGAATGAATTGATTTTCGCTGCCGCGGAGCTGGTCTGTAGCCGCCGCGTGGGTCCGGTGCACCAAACCTCGCCGCCGAGTCCGTTTCGAATCATTTTGATCTAACTTCCCGGCCCGCGCGGCGGCAGGCCCGCGTTGAATTTGTCCTACTTGTGGCGAAGCCCGGGAAGTAGTGGAGATCGCGCTGCTTCGCCTTGCCTGTCCGCCTGTCGACACCTGGGCTCTCTCGCCGGAGCGCACCTCGTAGCCCGTGTCAGCCGCCTGCCCGGTCGGTCGGCCGGGCAGGCGGCTGGTGGCGGCTCGTCAGGACCGGTAGCGCAGGGTGAGCGAGAAGGTTCCCTCGCCGACGCCGGTGAGCGTGCGGGTGTACTGCCTCAGGTAGGTGTCGAGGAACGGCGACCGGTCACCCTGGGCCGGCACATCGAGCCGGGGGTCCTGCAGCGCGAGGTTCAGCCGGGCGCGGGTGATCTCGATCGTGTTGCCGCTCGGGGTGTCGCGCCAGCTCCCGCTGCCGATCGTTCCGATCTGCACACCCAGTTGGTGGCCCGCCTCGAGGGTCCAGTCCGTGGATTTCAGGTCGAACGCGACGCGGCCCGCTCGTTCGATCAGCGCCACGTTCTCGTCGAACATCACCGCGGTGCCGTCCGGGGCGACGTCCCACAGCCGCACCATGACGTTGCCCAGCGCGCTCGCGTGCAACGTGATCCGCGGGGTGGCAGTGATCCGCAGCCGGGACTCGACCGGCGTGGACCAGGTGAAAAAGCTGTGCGTGTCGGCGGCCGCCGGCGTCGGCGCGAGACCCTTGGCGGCAGGCGGAGCGGGATCCGTGTAGTGCTCCATGTCCCACTTCTGGCCGGCGGGCGCGGCCAGTGCCGAGGCGATGCCGTCGTCGACGTACTGTCCGTCGGCCAGGTTCGCGCTGGTGTAGGAGGACGGCGCCGGCCACGTCGGCTGTGCGCGCCACGCGCCGCTGTTGTCCTCGATGGCGTAGGCGGGGTCACGCACCGCCGGCCGGGCGCCCAGCAGGTAGCGGTCGTAGAAGCGCATGACCTCGTCGAAGAACCCGGCGCGGCCCATGAGCAGCTGGCCCTGATCGTTGGTCTCGTTGCCGCGGACGTGCTCCCACTGCCCCAGCCAGCCCCGCTCGACGCCGTGGTGGTTGTCGAGGAACTGCTGCATGTCCTCGGGCTTGGTGTTGTTCTCGATGAAGCCCTGCGTGACGAAGAGCGGGGTGTTCGTGCCCCTGGCCTGGGCGGCGAGGTTGCGGGCGCGCCAGTAGGGCGAGTCGAGATCGGGATTGTTGTTGTTCGTGAGGTTGTCGGCGAGGCACTCG
Source organism: Actinoplanes sp. NPDC023801 (assembly GCF_040639655.1). Lineage (NCBI taxonomy): Bacteria > Bacillati > Actinomycetota > Actinomycetes > Micromonosporales > Micromonosporaceae > Actinoplanes > Actinoplanes sp. NPDC023801. The sequence continues at coordinate 35,167 of NZ_JBFAAI010000036.1, forward strand.
GGGTGGCTCTGCTCGTACGCCGCGTTGGCCCGGTAGCGGCTGGTGTCGTCGGGCAGCGGCGCCATCGTGGCGATGCCGTTGTAGGCGTTCGGAGTACCGGTCACGTTGGGACGGGGAACCCCGTTGCTGAACAGGTAGTTGTACATGTTCCACACCGGCTCCTGCGCCACGACGGCTTTCAGGGCCGGCAGGCGCAGATTGTTGCCGATGAGCCCGGTGACGGCGTCGTACGACTTGCCGTACATGCCCACCTTGCCCGTCGACCATGGTCGGGTCGCGGCCCACTGGATCGCGGCCTTGACGTCGGCCTGCTCCCCCGGGCCCGCCCAGTCGAGGCAGCCGGTGCTTCCGCCGAAGCCACGCAGGTCGACCATGACGTAGGTGTAGCCGCGGGCGAAGAGGCCGGTGCCGCTGGTGAAGTCCGCGAACCGGCTGGACGGGCCGGTACGGGTCCACCCCTCCGGTCCGGTCTGGCCGGCGTGGCTGAAGTACGAGCCGACGGCGAGGATCACCGGCGTCCGGGCGCGCGACGGCAGGTGCGCCGGCCGCAGGACGTCGGCGTGGAGCTCGACGCCGCTGTTGTCGGCGGACGGGAAGTAGGCTTCCGTCCACACCGCGCCCTCCGGTACGCGGGGGTTCTCCTCGTGGGTGACCCCCGGCGGCGAGTCATGGGTGACCGCCGGTGGCGAGGCAGCGACGGCGGTCACCGGACTCCCTACCGCGAGAGCGGCAACCGTGATCAGTGCGCCGGCAGCGGCTGCCGCCCGTCTGCGTGAACTCATCCGACCTCCGAACATCGAACATCATCTGTGCCGCCCCTGACGCTAGCGTGCCGGCGTGCCGGATCGGCCCATTGAGAGGCGTCGATTCATTTGCCAGGATGGCGCCATGACGACGGCGCGACGGTTGTTCTCGGCACTGTCCGTAGCGGCACTTGTGGTGGCCGGCGCCTTCGACGCCGCACCGGCGACGGCCGCGCCGCCGCCCGGGGATCCGGACACGCCGTGGCGCATGCGGCACTGGCCGCAGACGCAGCCCTGGCAGCTCGACGAGGCCGTCACCCTGGGCGCCCCGGCCGGCACGCCGCAGCCGATCGATCCCCAGCGGTACGAGCTGCCGGACACGATGACCTGGGACGACTACCGGGCTGTGCCGGGCACTGACTGGGCCGACCCGGCGGTGCGCGGCTCGGAACGCACCTTCAACGGCGCGCTCGTACTGGTCGACTACTCGAACCAGCCGTTCGTGGTCACTCAGCCGGCGAACTCGACGATCTACGGGAACCCGTCCGGCGTACAGAATGTCGCCCGTTCCGAAGTGCCGGCGTTCTACCGGGACTTTCTGAACAAGCCGGGGACGCTCAACCGGGGCCACACCATCCACGAATATTGGATGGAGGACTCGAACGGGCGCTTCGGCATCGACCTGAGCGCGTTCGGTGTGTACCGGATGCCGCACGCGAGCCACGAGTACGGCATCGAGAACTCCATGCAGCGCGGACTGGGCTGCCCGGCCGACGACGTGTGCGGGCGTGACCTGCGTGCCGACGCACGCGCCGCCTGGATCGCGGCGGTCGGCGAGCAGGAGGCGGCCTCGTACGACTTCGTCTTCTTCCTCTCGGCCGGCCAGGACGAGTCGGCCACCTGGCAGGAGTTCGGCCCGATGAAGTTCACCACCAGACAGGACGTGAGCGAGGAGTTCGGCCCGCCGGACGAGTCGCTGCCGAACTGGAACGCGACCCGTTACGTCGAGTGGACCTCCTGGCAGGCCTCGGCGAACATCTGGCCGAACGCCACCCAGGGCAGCTCCCTGCAGGCCGAGAGCTCGGGCATGTCGACGTACGCGCACGAGTTCAGCCACATCCTCGGCATCGGCGACAACTACAACAACCCGTACTCCGTGCCGGCTCGCCGCGATTACAGCGGACCGTGGGAAATGCTGAGCCGCGGCACGTTCAACGGCCCTGGCGGACCGCACAGCCGGTGGCTGATCCCGGGAACCGCGGGCTCGTCGATGGGCGCGCAGCACATGCTGCGCAACAAGATGAAGCTCGGCATCGTCGACGACACCGCGGTGCTGAAGCTCTCTCGCGCAGGCTTGGCCGAGTCCGGTGTCGTGGTGACACGGGTGACGGCGCGCGCGGTCGATCCCGGCCCTCGCCGGCTGGCCGGCATCAACGTCACCCTGGACGGCGGCGACCGCAGCCCCGCCTGCAACACCGCGACGGACCCCTACTGCGACGGCGGCGGATACGACAACTACACCCTCGAAGTCGTCGACCGGATGGGCTTCGACTCGTTCACCCCGGACTCCGGCGTGCTGCTGGCCAAGACGAAGAACGCGGACTCCGCGCCGTTCATCTGGACCGTCGACGCCAATCCGCAGGACATCGACAAGGTCGACTTCGTGCTGCCGGACGGCACGCCGCAGAAGATGACGATCGGCGACTACCGGCAGCTCTCCGACGCGTTGTTCCACGCCGGCACCGGGTCGGGCAGCCTCTTCGAGTACGCGGACACGGCCAACCGGCTGCACTTCTACGTTCTGGACCGGAAGCGGGACCGGCATGGCGTGCTCTCGTACGAGGTCGCGGTCCGCTCCCTCGACGGCGCCGGGCCGTCGGTCCGCGGTGTGAAGGCGCAGCCGGACACCGCCCGCCCCGGGCCGTCCGGCTGGGCCCGGTGCACGATTCCGATCCGCAACACCGGCCGGGACGCCGACGTCTTCCGGATCTCCGCGCCGGGAGCGGTCCTGCCCCGGGCTGTCGTCGGGGTGGCCGGCCGTCAGTCGGCCACGGTCGAGGTCTACGTCAAGGGTGCGCCGGCGGTGACGGTCGAGGTCAGGTCGGAGAGCGACCCGGCGGCGGCCGCCGTGACCTCGTGCACCGGACGACGATGACGCCCTGGACATCGAGGCGGGCGGCGGCGGGCGTGTCGTAGGGTGACGACGATGTGGGGACTGGGAACCGCGTACGAGGCCTATGTGGGGCGCTGGAGCCGGCGGGTGGCCGAGGTCTTCGTGTCCTGGCTGGACGTGCCGCCGGACCGGGCGTGGCTCGACGCGGGCTCCGGCACCGGGGCGCTGACCTCGGCGATCGTGGCGGCCGCCAGACCTGTTTCGGTGACCGGTGTCGACCCTTCGGTTCCCTTCCTCACCGCGGCCCGCGCTGCCGGGCCGGCCCTGCTCTGCGCCGGTGACGCCGCCGCGCTGCCCCTGGCGAGTGGCAGCTTCCACGCCGTGGTCTCCGGGCTCGCGCTCAACTTCGTGCCCCGCCCCGAAGCCGCGGTCCGGGAGTTCGCCCGGGTGGCGGCGCCGGGCGGTGTGACGGCCGCCTACGTCTGGGACTACCGCAACGGCATGGCCATGATGCGCGAGTTCTGGACCGCGGCGGCCGACCTGGATCCGGCGGCCGCCGCCCTGGACGAGAGTCGTCGCTTCGCCTTCTGCCGGGAGGACGTGCTGGCCGGCTGGTGGGCCTCGGCCGGTTTCCGGGACGTGTCGACGCGCCGGATCGAGATCCCGACCGTGTTCACCGGCTTCGACGATTTCTGGCAGCCGTTCCTCGGCGGCCAGGGACCGGCGCCCGCCTACGTGGCGTCGCTGCCCGCCGAGCGCCGTGACGCGCTGCGCGAACTGCTCCGCGACCGCCTCCCGGCGGCCGCGGACGGGTCGATCGCCATGACCGCGGCGGCCTGGGCGGTCCGGGGCACCGCCTGACCGGTCAGTGCGGCGGGCGCCAGCCGGCGTAGCGGGCCATCGAACGCAGCGCCAGCCGGGGCGGGACCGCTCGGATCAGCGCGTTGCGGGCAGCGACCGCCACGGGGTTGTCCAGCTGCTGGCCGTACCGCCCCATCATCCGGGAGGCCCTGGCCACCTGCTGGCTGCGCGGCCGTCGCTGCCGGTCGTAGGCGGCCGGCCCGTCCGGCCGGCCGGCGACGGAGGCCAGGACGACGGCGTCCTCGAGCGCCTGGTTGGCGCCCTGGCCGAGGTGCGGCGTCATGGCGTGGGCGGCGTCGCCGAGGAGGACGACCCGGCCCCGGACGTACGTCGGCAGTGGCTCGTCGAGACAGGCGAGGTCGTCCTGCAGCACCGTGTCGGTCGCGGCGATCAGTTCCGGGATCGGGTCGTGCCAGCGCTGGAATCTGGGGTCGACCGGGGCGGGCGGTGCACCGGGTGCGGCGTTGACGGCGGCGTACCAGTAGACCCGGCCGTCGGCCAGCGGCACGATGCCGAACTCGGCGCCGCGGTCCCAGCTGATGGCCACGACCAGATCGCCGTGCCAGACCGGTGTCACCCCGCGCCAGGCGGTCACCCCGATGGGCGCCGCGCCGGAGGCTTCGGGCCACAGCTTCTTCCGTACGGTGCTGCGGATGCCGTCCGCGGCGACGACCAGGTCGGCCTCGGCATGTACGTCTCCGTCGTCGCCCCGGTGGACCACCTCGCCGTCGGTGGTCACGTCGATGACCTGGGCGCCGGTCCGCACGGTCACGTCGGCCGGGAGGGCGTCGAGAAGAATCTGGTGCAGGGCGGCGCGGTGGATGCCGTACGCCGGTGTGCCGAGCGTGCGCTCCAGCCGGCCGGCTTCGATGCGTGCCAGCCAGCGACCGTCGGCCCGGCGGGTGCCTCCGGACATGTCGGGCCGGCCGCCCTGCCGCACGGCGTCGCCGACGCCGAGTTCGTCGAGGCAGCGCAACCCGTTGGCCTGCAGCACCACGCCCGCCCCGACCGGACGGAACGCCGCGGCCCGTTCGAGCACGGTCACCCGCCAGCCCGCACGGCGCAGGCCGAGGGCCGCGCTCAGTCCACCGATGCCGCCGCCGACAACCACCGCACTGGGGGCCATCTCCACACTCCTTCTACAGATGTAGAAACCATACTACAGATGTAGAAAGAAGGTGATGCCACAGTGCCGGCCGACCGCTTCGCGCTGCTGACCGACGCCGCGATCGACGTCCTCGCCGAGGAGGGCATGCGCGGACTGACCCATCGGGCCGTCGACCGCCGGACCGGCCTGCCGGAGGGGACGACCTCCGCTTACTTCCGCACGCGCAAGACGCTCATCGAAGCTGTCGTACGGCGCATCGCCGACCTGGACCGGGCGGATCTACGGGCCGGCCAGCTGCCCGCCGACGCCGACAGCCCGGTAGCCGACCTCACCGACATCGCCACGATGGCAGCCGTCATGGCCCGGGTGCTCGACGGATGGATGAGCAGCGGGCGCAACCGCACGCTGGCTCGTTACGCCTGCCTGCTGGAAGCCACCCACCACCCGGAGATCCGGACGATCCTCGCGTACGGCGACGCGTCCCGCGCCCAGGCCCGCGCCATGCTCGCGGCCGCCGGTGCACCGAACCCCGAACAGGCCGGCGACCATCTCGTCGCCTGCGTCGACGGCCTCCTGTTCGACCGCCTGGCCGGCGCCGGCGCCCGGAGCGCCCCGCCGCCCGGCACCGAGGCCAACCGCGCCGACCTGACCGACGCCCTGACCGCAGTACTTCGCGGGTTCACCACGTAGACCCGCACGGCCGGGCCCGGGACGTGCCCACCGGCGCAGCGCCGGTCCACTGTAGATTCGATCTCTCCGATGCCGCGCCAAGGGGAGGCGACTCGTCATGGGTGAGGTCTCGATCCGGACACTCGAGGGAGAGCCGGACGCCGGCACACTTCGCAGGTTGTACGACACGGTATTCGCGCCGAGCTTCGCGCCGGCCGAACGCGAGCCCTTCGACAAGCTGCGGCGGGTGCTGGCGGCCGACGAGCTGCGCGGGGCGATCGCGGTGACGCCGGACGGCGAACCGGTGGGCGCGCTCTTCCTCGAATGGTTCGCCGACATCCGGGCCGCGCTGCTCTGCTATTTCGCCATCCGGCCCGACCTGCGCGGCCAGGGCATCGGCCGTCGGCTCGCCGCCGCCGCCACACCGCGATGGCGGACGGAGCTCAAGCCGCACGTCGTCTTCGCCGAGGCCGGTGATCCGCACCTGCACGGCACGGACGGGACCGGCGGGGGCGACTACGGCGACGGCGACGCGCGCCTGCGGCTCTACGGCGGCTTCGGTGCCCGCCGCCTGCCGATCCCCTACCTGATGCCCGAGCTGGCACCGGGTGCGGGACGCCTGCACAACCTGCTGCTGCTCGTGATGGAGGCCGACGAGACGGTGAGCCCGGCGCCGGACCGGATCCGCGCCGCGATCGTCGAGGACTTCCTGCTGCGCTACTTCGACCGGCAGGAGGGCGCGGTCCGCGACGACGACGGCCGGCTGGGACAGCTGCTGACCGCATGCCGCCGGACCGAATTCCTGCCGCTGCTGCCCCTGACCACCTGAACGCATCGCCGGTCAGCCGGCGGCCAGGCCCGCCTCACGGGCGAGAAGGCCGGCCTGCGTACGGTTCGCGCAGTCCAGTTTCACCAGCAGCCGGGACACGTGTCCCTTGACGGTGGCCTCGGTGAGACTCAGCCGCGAACCGATCCCCGCGTTCGACAGCCCCTCGCCGAGGCAGGTCAGGACCTCGACCTCGCGCGGGGTCAGTTCGCCGAGCAGACGGCGTGCCCGGTCCCGGCCGGCCTCCTCCCGGCTCGCGGCGCTCACCAGCCGCTGCGTCGCCTGCGGGGAGAGGACCGTGTGACCGTCGGCCGCGACGCGGACCAGGCCGATCAGGTCCTCCGGCCGGGTCGACTTGAGCAGGAAACCGGCGGCGCCGGCCCGTAGTGCGCGCAGCACGTACTCGTCGGCGTCGAAGGTGGTCAGCACCACGACGGCGGGGCGGTGGGCGAGCCGCGCGATCCGGCCCAGCGCGGTCAGCCCGTCGACGCCGGGCATGCGCAGGTCGAGCAGGACGACGTCGGGCCGGTGCCGGATGACCGCCTCGACTGCGGCGGCGCCGTCGAGCGCCTCGTCGACGACCCGCACGTCGTCGGCCGAGCCCAGGATCGTACGCAGGTGGGCGCAGACCATCGGCTCGTCGTCGGCCACCACGACCCGGATCACAGGGTTCCCTCCGTAGGTACGTACACCGGCAGGTTCGCGGCCACCCGGTAGCCGCCGCCGGGCCGCGGGCCGGTGGTCAGCTCGCCACGGACAAGCTCCACCCGCTGCCGCAGGCCGGTCAGGCCACTGCCGGAGCCCGTCGCCGCCAGCGCCGGATCGGTTGTCCCGGCCGGTCCGGTGTCGGTCACGCTCAGCCGGATCCGGTCGGCACTGTAGTGGAGTTCGACCACCACCGTCGCGCCCGGCGCGTGTTTGCGGACGTTGGTGAGCGCTTCCTGGACGAGCCGGTACGCGGTCCGCCCGACCACCGGGGAGACGGCCACCGGTACACCTTCCTCGACCATCTCCACGGCGACCCCGACCGACCGCGACTGTGCGAGCAGCTCCGAGAGGTCCGGAACCGCGACGGGAGCCGGCTCGGGGCGGGCCGTCGCGCGCTCACCGGCTGGGGCACGCAACACGCCGACCAGGTCGCGAAGCTCCTCGAGCGCCTGGCAGCCGGCAGTACGGAGCTCCTCGGCGATCTTGCGGGTGTCCTCGTCGACGGCCGACATCCCGAGGGCGCCGGCCTGCAGCACCATCAGCGTCACCCGGTGGGTCACCACATCGTGCATCTCGCGGGCCAGCCCGGCCCGTTCCTCGGCGCGGGCCTGCGCGGCCAGCAGGTGCCGTTCCCGTTCGGCGCGTTCGGCGCGTTCGGCCAGGGCGAGCAGAAGCCGCTGGCGGCCGGCCGCCCACAGGCCGAGCAACGCCGGCATCACGGTCATCAGGATTCCGAGGGTCACCACGGTGACGTGCGGCTGCCAGGGCCGGACCGCCAGCAAGGTGACGGCGGCTATCAGCGCCCAGCCGAGCCGCGGGCGGCGCCCGTAGACGACGGTGGCATAGATGGCGTACGGGCTGGCCAGTGGCGCGACGACCCAGATCGGATCGACGTCGGGTGCCCAGATGAGGCCGGGCACGAGCAGTTGCGGCACCAGTTGCAGCAGCGCCACCACGCCGAGGGCGCCGAGCAACGCCTCCGGGGCCCGGCGGCGCAGAACCAGTCCGAGCTGGACAACCGTCTGCACCACCAGCAGAGTCCAGCCGTACGTGGTGTCGAGGTGCCAGTGCCGTACCGCGAGCCACGTGTCCGCCGCCGCCACGCTCACCGCGAGCACGGCGTCCAGGGCCAGGTGACGCGACGATCTCACGGGCAGGGACGGCATGGTCCACACGGTAGCGACACGGTGGATCGCGCCGGGACCGACCAAAGTAGGGACCGGGGCCGCGCGGCACTACTTTCGTCGCCCCGGCGCCGACGTTCCGGGCTTACGCGGCGGAGCACCTCCGGGATGGGATGCCGGGCATGACCGTTCTCTCGGAGGCAGCCGGCACCACGCCCACGGCCGGCAGCCGCATTCAGCTGCTGGACGTACTGCGCGGGGTGGCGATCCTCGGCACTCTCGGCACCAACATCTGGATCTTCACCGATCCACGCGGCCCGGCCGGGGCTCTGGTTCCGCCCGGCGGCGCCGGTGTGGTGGAGGTGCTGTTGCGAATGCTCAGCAACGGCAAGTTCCTCGCCCTGCTCACGCTGTTGTTCGGGGTGGGGCTGGAGCTGCAGTACCGCTCGGCGGTCCGCCGCGGCCGGCGCTGGCCCGGCTGGTACCTGTGGCGGGCGGTGCTGCTGCTGGCCGAGGGGGCACTGCATTACCTGCTCATCTTCGAGTGGGACGTGCTCATGGCGTACGCCCTGGTCTCCCTTCTGGTGGCCGGCATGGTGGGACGCAGCGACCGGGCGGTCCGCGCCTGCATGGCCGTCGCGGCGATCCTGCACGTGGCCATGATCGGCCTGCTCACCGCGGCCGGCGTCGGCACTACGGCCGTGACGCCGGGCGGTGCGGACCTGTATCGCACCGGGAGCTACCCGGAGCAGGTGGCGGCCCGCATCGACGGGCTCGGGCTGTACCGGTCGGAGTCCGTCCTGATCATTCCGCTGACGGTCCTGCTCTTCCTGGCCGGTTCGCGACTGATGCGCGCCGGCGTCTTCGAAGCCGGTCCGGCCGGGCGGGTGCTGCGCCGGCGGCTGGCCCTGCTCGGGCTCGGCGCAGGACTGCCGCTGAACCTGCTCACCTCGTTCGCCGGGCCGCGCTGGTACTTCGTCGACCGCTATCTGTGCGGTCCGCTCGTGGCGATCGGCCTGATGGCCGTGGTCACCGGTCTGCTGCTGCGGACGACCGGTGGCGCCGGACGGCGGCGGCTCGCCGGGGTGGGCCGGACGGCGTTGTCCTGCTACGTCCTGCAGAACCTGATCTGTGCGGTGCTCTGCTACGGCTGGGGGCTGGGCCTGGCGGCACGTCTCGACGGCCTGCGTCCGTGGTGGCCGCCGGTGGCCTGGGTCGTGGTGTCGGCCACGCTGATCGTTACGGCCGGGTGGTGGCTGCGGCGGTTCGATCGCGGACCGCTCGAGATCGCCTGGCACTGGGCCTGGCAGCTGCCCCAGCGGGGGCCGCGGCGACGGCGACCGGCATGACCCGCCGGTTGGCGTCGACTAGCTGCCGGGTCCCGCCCAGAAAATCTGTGCTCGAGGACCTAGACTTCCTGCCGAGGGTCGGATAGAGTTCCGGACGTCGAATGAAGAGATCGTTGAAGACGCCGACGAACTCCGCCGAGTACAAAGCAGGGCCCGGAATTCTCGTGGCTCACTCGGCGACGCGGTGAAGACCTACGAAACCGCACCCGCGTAAGCAGTCAGCAACACAAGACCTTGACGTAATTCCAGGTCAGGGCAGCCAGCCGTACGTGCCGGGGCCATGAGATTCGACGAGGGCCGCGACACCGGCAGGCAGAACCAGAGGAAAAGCAGGCAGAGGAAAGGGAGGATCGAACACCGTTGGATCGCCCGCTGTCAGGCCGCACTACCGGGCCCCGGGCGGACACCGCAGTTACCTTGAACGAAAGGTGGTCTCCGGTCACGCTTATGCGATCCCCGCACTTCCCGCCCTCGACGGCGGCCGGTGCGGATATTGATCTCCGACGACTTCGTCGGTAAATGGTGTTTCGATCCTGCGAACCCTGGGCCCCGGCGCAAAAGCGCCGGGGCCCTCAGCACGGAGGTGCCAGTGGCCCAACCCGACGACATATTCGGCGATGACGACTACCCGGCCTACACGATGGGCCGCGCCGCGGAAATCGTCGGCGCTTCCCAGGAGTTCTTACGCCGGCTGGACGAGCAAAAACTGATCTCCCCGTTCCGCTCGACCGGCGGCCACCGACGCTACTCCCGGTATCAGCTACGACTCGCCGCGCGAGCGCGGGAGATGGTCGATCAGGGCACCGCACTGGAGGCGGCTTGCCGGATCATCATCCTCGAGGACCAGCTCGAGGAGGCCCTCCAGCTGAACCGGAAGCTCAAGCAGCAAGAACCCACAGACATGACCTGAACCCCGCGGTCCTCCTCGTCTCGAGAGGGACCGTTTCTGTATTCACGGTGATCACCGCGATTCCCGCGGGACGCCGGCAGCATCCCGGTCAACGGACCGTTCATGAACTGCGCTGGGCCAAGCGGGCTGACGTACTCCCACGAGGGTGGACGGCCGGCCCGGCAGCGACAAGTAGGCTGAGCCGGTGGCCAGGGAAGGCAGCTCCATCGACAAGACGCTGGCGGTGCTCGAGGCGCTCGCCGAGCACCACCGCGTCACCGACATCGCGGCGGCCACGGGGTTCTCCAAGTCGACCGTCCACCGGATCCTGCAGGCACTGGTCACGTGGGGCTTCGCCCGGCCGGACGGTCTGGGCAGCTACGAACCCGGCCCGCGCATCCTGACGCTGGCCGGCCGGGTGATGCAACGCTTCGACCCGGCCCGGCAGGCGTCCGGCGCGCTGCACGCGCTGTGTGAGGCCACCGGCTTCACCACGCACTTCGCCATCCGCAGCGTCGACGAGGCGGTCTACGTCGACAAGCACGAGGGGCGCCGGCCGTACCAGATGCTCTCCCGGGTCGGGATGAGCCTCACGCTGCACAGCACGGCCATCGGCAAGGCGATCCTGGCCCACCTCAGCGACGCCGAGGTGCAGGCGATCTGCCGGCGCGCCGGCCTGCCACAGCGCACGCCCAACACGCTCACCAGCGAGGAGGACCTGCTCACCGACCTGGCACGGGTCCGTGCGCTCGGGTACGCCGTCGACGACGAGGAGAACGAGCCGGGCATCCGGTGCGTGGGCGCCGCCGTGTTCGACCACACCGGCCGGGTGCTGGGCGGTATCTCGGTCTCCACCCTGGCGCTCGACATGGACATGGCCGGACTCGAGGCCCGTGCGCCCGAGGTCATCGCCGCGGCACGTGACGTGTCGGCCGCGCTCGGGGCGGCCGCTCCCCTGGCTAACTGAACGACAGTCTCTCCAGTCCGTTTTGGGCGACACACCGCATTTGCCGGTCTTCGGTGATTTGTGATCATTCTGGGATGATCAGTTCACCAGGACGGGAAGGCGGAATCCGAGTGCCGCAGCAGGATGGAGACCTCGACGAAGCCGCGCCAGGCGGCCTGCGGGTGACCATGGGGGCCATTGCCGGGTTGTGCGCGGCCGTGGCGACGGCCCACATGACCCTCGTGTTCCTGCACGTGGCGCCCTCCAATCCGGTCTCCCAGCGCCTCCAGCAGCCGATCCACGCCTGGGTCAACCCCTTGTTCGAGCAGAACTGGCTGCTCTTCGCCCCGAATCCGAACGCCGTGAACACGCAGATCTTCGCGCGGGCCGGATGGATGACCGAGACCGGCGAAGGACAGACGAGCGACTGGATCGACATCAGCTCGGTCGACACGGCCGACACGAAACACAACCCCTACCCCAGCCGTACGACGATCGCCATGCTCCGGCGGGCCTGGGTCTCCTACATGACCTCGCACGGTGAGGACGAGGTGTCCCGCGGCGAATGGGCGCTCATGCTGGCCGAGTACCTGCGCAACATCGCTGTGCAGCGGATCTCCGAACACGTCGGGCATCCCTTCCAGACCGTCCGGATCAAGGTCGTCACCTATCCGATCGCGCCCCCGGACACCGGCGGTACCGCCCAGACCGTCCGGCCCGAGCCCTATACCAGGACCCTGCCCTGGTGGAATGCGACCTCCGATGGCAGTTGACCAGACCTCCCCCGCGTATCCCGCACCCGAGAAGGCGGATGTCGCGCCGGAGGGCATCACCCCCGCGGGACGGCTGAGGAACCGGTTCGACGATGTCTACCGCCTGCTGACGCGGCAGCCTCTGTCGCTGTACGCCACAGCCGTCATGCGGATCGGGTTCGGCCTGCTCTACACGATCATGCTGGTACGCGAGTTCCCGTACCGCCACCAGATCTGGGGGCCGGAGTCGCCGTGGTCCCCGGACCTGGCCCGCCGGATGTTCGACGAGTACGGCCTGTTCAGCGTCCTGAACCTGTCGGACGATCCGCGGTATTTCGAGGCCTGCTACGCCTTTGCGCTGATCACCGCGGTGGTGTTCATGCTCGGCTGGCGGACCCGGGTGGTGTCGCTGGTGTTCGCGCTGGTGATGTTCTCGTTCTACAGCCGGGGCGTGTTCATGACCGACGGCGGGGACAACCTGGCCGTCCTCATGTCCGTATACCTCTGCTTCACCGCGTGCGGCCGGGTCTGGTCGCTCGACGCGCGCCGGCATCGGCGGCACGACGACGGCAGCCGGCCGGAGAAGCCCGGCGGGATCCGGATCCTGCGCCGCTTCACGGTCACCGTCATGCACAACTGCGCGCTGGTGGTCATGATGGCGCAGATGTGCGTCCTGTACGGAGCGGCCGGCCTCTACAAGGTCCAGGGCAACCTGTGGAACGACGGCACGGCCCTGCACTACGTACTGAAGACCGACTCGTTCCGCCCGTGGCCCGCACTGTCCGACTTCGTCGACGGCCACCAGGTCCTGATCGGCATCTCCTGCTACCTCACCGTGCTGGTCCAGGTCGCCTTCCCGTTCTCCCTGTTCAGCAAGCTGAAGTATGTCCTGCTGCCGATCCTGGTCGGGATGCACGTGGGCATCGCCGTCCTGATGGCACTGCCGCTCTTCTCCGCCGTGATGATCCTGTCGGACGCGGTGTTCCTGCCCGACCGGTTCTACCGGGCCGTCGCCCGCAAGGGCTCGGCGCTGATCGCCGCCGTCTCTCCCCGGCGGGCCGCTACTCGTCCTCACTGAACACGGTCTCGCGCCGCCGCCGGATCATCGGCAGGGCGGCAACCGCGAGGATCAGCACGGTCAGCACCAGCAGCGACGCGGAGATCGGCCGGGTCAGGAAGACCGTGGCGTCGCCGCGCGAAATGATCAGGGCGCGGCGCAGGTTCTCCTCGAGCAGCGGCCCGAGCACGAAGCCGAGCAGCAGCGGCGCCGGCTCGCAACCGCACTTGATCAGCACGTAGCCGAGGAGCCCGAAGCCGGCGATCGCGTAGACGTCGTACTCGTTGAGCCCCAGCGAGTAGGCGCCGATCACCGCGAACAGCACGATCATCGGGAACAGCACCTGATAGGGGATGCGCAGGATCCGGACCCAGATTCCGATCAACGGCAGATTCAGCAGTACGAGCAGCACGTTGCCGATCCACATGGAGGCGATCAGGCCCCAGAACAGGGCCGGTTCGTCGGTGATCACGTTCGGGCCGGGGGTGATGCCGTGCACGATGAACGCGCCGACCATCAGCGCCATCACCGGATGGGCGGGCAGTCCCAGGGTGAGCAGCGGGATGAACGACGTCTGGGCGGCCGCGTTGTTCGCCGACTCGGGTCCGGCGACACCCTCGATCGCGCCGTGCCCGAACTCCCCCCGCCGCTTCGAGATCCGCTTCTCCACGGCGTACGAGGTGAACGAGGCGAGCACGTGGCCGCCGCCGGGCAGCACACCGAGGGCCGCGCCGAGGCCGGTGCCCCGCGCGATCGGCCCGGCGATGCGGCGCCGGTCCTCAGCCGTCGGCCAGAGGTTCGTGACGCCGCCGAGCAGGGCCGGGCGGTCCCACTCGTTCTCCAGGTTGCGCAGGATCTCAGCGATGCCGAACATGCCGACCGCCACCGAGACGAAGTCGATGCCGCCGTACAGTTCCCGCTGCCCGAGGACGAATCGCGGCGTGCCGGTGTAGATGTCCTGCCCGACCGTGCCGAGCAGGATGCCGAGCGCGATCATCGCCAATGCCTTGAGCGCGGAGCCGCGGGCCAGCGCGATCGACACGACCAGCCCGAACAGCACGAGCGCGAAGTAGTCGGCGGGGCCGAACCGCAGCGCGACGTCGGCCAGCGGCGGTGCCGCGACGGCCAGCACGACCGTCGCCGCCGTACCCGCGATGAAGGACCCGATCGCGGCGGCCGCCAGGGCCGGCCCGGCTCTGCCCTGGCGGGCCATCGCGTGGCCGTCGAGGGCGGTGACCGCCGCGGACGACTCGCCGGGCAGGTTGATCAGGATGGCCGTCGTCGAGCCGCCGTACTGCGCGCCGTAGTAGATGCCGGCCAGCATGATCAGCGCGGTGACCGGCTCGAAGTTGAAGGTGATCGGCAGCAGTAGCGCCACCGTGGCGGTCGGGCCGATGCCCGGCAGCACGCCGACGGCCGTGCCGAGCAGCACGCCCAGGAAGCAGTAGAGGACGTTCTCGATCAGCAGTGCGGTCGAGAAGCCGAGCACCAGGTTGTCGAGGAGGTCCACGTCAGAATCCCGGCCCCACCAGCGGGATCCGCAGCTGCAGGCCCACCACGAAGATGAGGGTGGCCGCCACGGTGAGCCCGGCGGCCACGGCGACCGCGGTCAGCGGCCGCACCCGCCGGCTGGCCAGTGTGGTGAGCAGTGCGGTGACCGCCGACGCCGGCACGAACCCGAGGTACCCGACGAAGAACCCGAAGAACAGCACCGCCGCCGTGATGAGGGCGAGCGCGCGCCACGGAACTCTCCCGAACGGGATCTCCTCGCCGGCGACCAGCCCTTTGACGACGATCGCCAGGCCCAGGACGACCACGACCGCGCCGACCAGGAGCGGGAAGTAGCCGGGGCCCATCCGCAGCGGGGTCCCCCGGTCGTAACCGAGCGCCCCCACCACGAACACGCCGCCGATCAGCACGAAGATCCCCCCGGCGAGCACGTCGGGGAGAGACCGGCGAGCCCGCATCTACGAGGCCTGGACGCCGGCGTCAGCGATGACCTTGGCCCACGCCGTGAGCTGCTCCTCCAGGTGCGCCCGGTGCGCGTCCGGGGTGGCGTCGGCGGCTGCGACCGGTGCGGTGCCCAGCTTGGCCATCTGATCGATCACCGCCTGGTCGGCAAGTGCCGTCTGCAGCGCCGTGGACAGCTTGCCGACCACGTCCGGCGGGGTGCCGGCCGGGACGTACAGGCCGTGCCAGACGCTGACCTGCAGTTGCGGCAGGCCGGCCTCGGTCGTGGTGGGCACGTCGGGCAGGCTCTTCACCCGCTCCGGCGTGGTGACCGCGTACGCCTTGACCTTGCCGGCCGAGATCTGGCCGCTGGTGTTGGTGGTCTGGTCGCACATGAAGTCGACCTGACCGCCGACCAGGTCGGTCAGTGCCGGACCGGTGCCCTGGTACGGGACCTCCTGGAGCTTGACGCCGGTGGCCGACTGGAACAGCAGGCCACACAGGTGGGAGGCGGCGCCGATACCGGCGTTGGCCAGGGTGACCTTGGCCGGGTTCGCCTTCACGTACGCCGTCAGGTCGGTCAGGGTCGCGGGCGGGAAGTCCTTGCGGGCCACCACGGTCATCGGCACCTCGGTGACCAGGCCGACGGTCGCGAAGTCCTCGAGCGGCTGATAGCCGAGGTTCTTGTAGAGGGCCGGGGCGGTCGACATGCCGATGTGGTGCATGAGGACCGTGTATCCGTCCGGCTTGTCCTGCGCGACCTCGCCGGCCCCAACCGTGCCGCCGGCGCCCTCGACGTTCTTGACGACGATCTTCCCGCCGAGCGCCTTCGCCATCGGCTCGGCGATCATCCGGGTGACCGTGTCGGTCGGGCCGCCCGCACTGAACGGCACGACGATGGTGATGTTCCGGTCCGGGTACCCGCCACCGCCCCCGGCTTCGCCGCCCTCGGAACAGGCGGCGACGAGGGAGACGGCGGCGAGCGTGGCGATCATCCGTGACCTGCTGCTCGTGCCCATGTCCTGACCTCCTTGCCGGGACCACCGGCATTCATCTGCGTTAACCGGTCACCGTATTGACAATCGACGATGATCACTAGAGTTAGGCTGGCGGCGTGCAGCAGCGCACGTTCCTCGCGGCCCGTGCCGCCCGCTGGGCCCGGCAGCGGCCGGGCCGGCTCGACGCCCTGAGCGCCGCGCTGACGTGGACGGTCCTGGGTCCGCTGAGCGTCCTGGTCGCCGGTGTCACCGGCCTGGTCCTGGCCACCGTCACGATCGCCCCGCTGGCCGTCCGGCGCCGGTTCCCGGCCGTGGTGCTCGGCTGCACCACTGCGGCGTTCGCCCTGCAGCTGCTGCTGGTGCCGATCCCGCTCCCGGCCAACGCCGCCCAGGCGATCGTCGTCTACACCGTGGCCGCGCATGTCGCCGCGACGGGCGTACGGCTGACGGCCCTCGCTCTTGCGGTGACCGGCTGCCTGGCCGGCGCCTTCCGGTGGAGCACCCCGCCGCAGCAGACCCGCAACGCACTGGTGATCGGCGTGACGCTGGCGATCTGCTCGGTCCTCATCTGGGTGATCGGGGAGCTGGTGCGCGGCGCCCGCGCCAACACGGCGGCCCTGCACGACGCCCGGCTGCAGCTGGCACGGCAGCGGCGGGTCTCGGCGGCCGCGGAGATCCACGACATCGTGGCCCACTCGCTCACCGTGGTGATCGTGCAGGCCGACGCCGGGGCCTACGCGGCCGGGAGCTCCGGGTCCTGGCGGGCCGCGGACGCCGCGGCGACCCTCACCACCATCGCGGGTACGGCCCGGACGGCGCTCGCCGAGGTACGCGGGGTCATCGAGATGCTGCAGGAGCCGGGGCCCGCCGAACCGGCCGGCGCGGAGGTGGGCCGCGACGACGTGCGGCGCCTGATCGACTCGGTGCGCACCGCCGGGCTGCCCGTGCGGGCGGACGTCCCCGACTGGTTCGACGAGCTGCCGGCCGCGGTCCGGCTCGCCGTGCTCCGCTCCGTCCGGGAGGCACTGACCAACGTGCTCAAGCACACCGGCGCCGGCGTCACCGCCCGGCTGGCCGTCGAACGTGAGGGCGACGCGATCCGCCTGCGCGTCGAGGACGACGGCCCGGCCCGGCCCGCACCGGGTGGCTCGCCACCGCCGTCCGGCCACGGCCTGGCCGGGTTGCGCGAGCGGCTGCGCGGCCTGGACGGGGTACTGACCGCCGGTCCCCTGCCGGAGGGCGGGTTCCGGGTGGCGGTCACGATCCCCCGCGCGCGGGGAGGCGAACGTTGACCGGGCAGATCCGGGTGTTCCTGGTCGACGACCAGGAGCTGGTCCGCACCGGTTTCGAGCTGATCCTGCGTACGACGCCGGATCTGGTGGTGGCCGGGTCGGCCGGGGACGCGCGGGCCGCGATCGACCACCTGCGCTCCCCCGGCCCGCGGGTGGACGTCGTACTGATGGACATCCGCATGCCTGGGATGGACGGCGTCGAGGCCACCCGGCACCTGATGGCTCTCCCGGATCCGCCCCGGGTGGTCATGCTGACCACCTTCGACGCGGACGACCTGGTGGTTGCCGCGCTCCGGGCCGGTGCGGCCGGTTACCTGCTCAAGGACGCGGGTGCCGCCGAACTGGTCGCCGCGGTCCGGGCCGCCGCCGCGGGCGACGCTCCGGTGGCGCCCCGGCTGGTGCGCCGGCTGATCGACTCGTTCCTGCTTGCCGCACCGCCGCGGGAACCGGCACCGCGGCCGGCGCCACCGGGACTGGACCGGCTCACCGTGCGGGAGCGGGAGATCCTCGCCGCGGTCGGACTGGGACTGACCAATGCGGAGGTCGCGGCGCGGCTCTGCGTGGCCGAGTCGACCGTCAAGACACATCTGGGATCGGTGCTGCGCAAACTCGAGCTGCGCGACCGGGTGCAGGCGGTCATCGTGGCGCAGTCGCTGCCGCGGCCGGAGTCCTGACCGCGAGCAGTGCGGCGCAGCCGGCGGTGCCGAGCAGCACCAGGAGCCCGGTGTCGCCGGTCAGGTACTCGTTGACCAGCACCGGGCGGTCGGTGCGGACGACGTACGTGGCGAGCATGGCGAACGTGATGTTGTGCGCGCAGTGGGCAACCACCGCCGGCCAGACGCTGCCGGACATCGCCCGCAGCCGTCCGATCAGGAACGAGAAGGCGATCACCGACGCGGTGAACAGCGGAAGGACGAGCCATCGCGACCCGCCGTCGTGATAGTGCGGTGTGAACACGATGTACGGCACGTGCCAGGCCGCCCAGACCAGGCCGACGACGAGCATCGCGCCCCGTTCCCCGAGGAATTCGAGTCGCGGCTGCAGATAGCCGCGCCAGCCGAGCTCCTCGGCGAGGGCCAGCACCGGCCCGGTCACGGACAGCACGAGCAGGTCGCGCCACCATCCGCCGCCCGGCGGGGTGAGGCGCGCGAGCCCGGAAGCGGCCACGAGCACCACCGCCAGCAGGCAGACACCGGCGGTGGTGAGTACCGCGAGCGGCCAGAACCGCAGCCCTAGCCGGTGGAGGCCGAGACGGCGCCAGCCGCCCCGCGAGTACCCCTCCCGGGTCAGCACGAGCATCAGCAGCAACGTCACGAGTGCCGGGGACAGGGCCAGCACGAGCCCTCCGGCGACCGTCGCCGTGCCGGCGGAGACCGCGAGGACGACGGCGATGAAGGTGATCGCGGCGGCGCGATCGGAGAGGTGCGTGAACAAGTGGGACCTTCCTTCCGGGACGGTCCGCCCAGTGTTCGCGGCACGGGTCGCCCGGACCTCCACCGGTGATCGGAACTTCCCCGGTCGGCTCCACCGCTGGGACTAGTACCGCGGGGCAGCGCGATCCCGCCGTGAACTTCACATTGAATGAGGCGAATGGGCCGGCGCACCGCACCGGTTTCACGGGTTGTGACTGAAACCGCTCCCATGTGACGCGGCGTAGACGAGTCCTATGCGGATTCTCGTTGCCTCAGCGTAAATTTCGGCTCGCCCTGTTGACCATCAAGGACGAAAAGAAGATTCTGTTGCGGCGATCACGGAAGATCAGATCCTTTCCCGTGGACGCGATTCGCGCTGCCCCCGCTCCCCCCTTGTTAAAGAAACCTTTCAGTTGTCGTGGTGAATCGATTGACCGGCCGTGTCCGCACCCGCGCCGGCAGAGGAGCTGATCGCTTGTCCGTCCAAGCCGAGGACGCCGAGCAGTCCCAGCCGGACGGCGCCCACGTCGGCGCGAAACGGGCCCGCCGCTCCCGATTCGGCGGCACGATCCGCCGGCGGGTGGTCCGGACCCTGGCCCTGCCGGTGGCGACCACCCTGGTGCTGCTCACCGTCGTGGCCGTCGGCGAGGTCGACAACTACCGCACGGCCGCCGCGACGGCCCGTGCCGTCACCATCGAACTCGCCGTCCAGGAACTGGTCCAGGACCTGCAGACCGAACGTGGGCTGACCGCCGGCCTGCTCGGTGGCAACGAGAAGTTCCGCACCGAGCTGCTGCCCGTCCGCGACCAGGTCGACCTGCGGCGCGAGCAGGTGGAGAGCCTGATCTCCGACGGCGACGGAGTGGACAGCCGGGTCGCCGCGGCGGTCCGGCTGCTCGACGGCCTGGAAGGGGTCCGGGCCGGCACCGACACCGGCTCCGGCGAACGGGCCGCCTCCTTCGCCTTCTACACCGAGCGCATCGCCGAGATGAGCGACCTCGACCTCGAGATGGACAACTCGGTCGACGACGAACTGCGCCGCGGGGCGGCCGTCCTCGACGCGCTCGCCGACATCAAGGAGGCCACCGCCCAGGAACGGGCCTTCCTCAACGGCGTCTTCTCCGCCGGCGGCTTCGAACAGGGCGAGTTCCTCCAGTTCGCGACCATGCGCGCCACCAAGGAAGCGGCCCTGGAGTCCTTCGAGCGCTACGCCAACGACACCGAGCGGGCGGCCGCCGCGTACCTGCTCGACACCGGCGCGGCACGCGAGGCCGCCCACTTCGCACAGGTCGCACTGCAGTCCGCCGACGGACGTACCCTGCAGGTCAACCCGCAGTCCTGGTGGTCCGCGCTGACCACCGTGCTGGACGACATGCTGCAGCTGGAACACCACGTCGGCTCGGTCATCTCGGCCCGCGCCGCGTCGCTCGAGAACACCGCCTCGAGCCGGATGGCCGTGCTGCTCGGTGCCGTGCTGCTCTGCCTGGCCGGCTCGATCTGGCTGGCCACGGTCGCGTCCCGGTCGGTGGCGCGGCCACTGGCCCTACTGGCCTCCGAAGCCAACCAGCTGGCCATCGTGCAGCTGCCCGAAGCCGTCCATCGCGCGTCGGCCGGCGACAGCACCACCCCACCGACACCGGTACGCGTGCCACCCGGCGCCAGTGTCGAGGTCCAGCTGGTGGCCGACGCGTTCGACCGGGTGCAGGCCACCGCGTACACGCTCGCCACCGACCAGGCGGTGCTGCGGCGCACCACCGCCGAGTCGCTGGCAAACCTGGGCCGGCGCAACCAGAACCTGCTCCGCCGCCAGCTCGGCTTCATCACCAAGCTGGAACGGGAGGAGTCCAGCCCGACCGGCCTGGCGAATCTCTTCGAACTCGACCACCTGGCCACCCGCATGCGCCGGAACGCGGAGAGCCTGCTGGTACTGGTCGGTGCGGCCAGCCCCCGGCAGCTCTCCGACCCGCTCAACGTCAACGACGTGATCCGCGCCGCGGTGTCCGAGGTCGAGGAGTACCGCCGGGTCGCGCTGCGCCGGGTCGACGACGTGCTAGTGGCCGGCTCCACGGTCAGCGGTGTCGCGCACATGCTGGCCGAGCTGATCGAGAACGGGCTGTCGTTCTCCCCGCCGGACGTGGAGGTGGAGATCCACGGGCGACGGATCGGCGGCACCTACCTGATCGCCGTCACCGACCAGGGCATCGGCATGACCCCCGCCGACATGGAACGGGCCAACCAGCGCCTGCGCGGCGAGGGCGACTTCATCACCGCACCGGCCCGGTTCCTCGGCCACTACGTGGTGGGCCGCCTGGCGCAGCAGATGGGCGTACAGGTACAGCTCACCCCCTCCCCGGTGACCGGTGTGACGGCACGGATCACGCTGCCCGCCGCGATCCTGGCCGACCAGCAGACCGTCACGGCGCCGTCCCGGCCCACCCCTGCGACGGCGCCCCGGCCCGCCCCGACGACGGCGCCCCGGCGGGTCACCGCCACGGTCGAGCAGCCCGAGCCCGCCCCGGCCCGCGAGGCGCCGCTGCGTCTTCCGCCGGCCGAGGTCGCCCCGTCCCGGCCACTGCATCCGGAGGCGATCGAGTACGTCGTGGTCGACGACCGCAACGTGCTCAGCGCCTCCGCGGACGGCGGGCCCCGTACCGTCAACGGCCTGCGCAAACGCATCCCCCGCGCACGCCGCGCCCCGGCCGGGCCGACGGAACCGGTCACCACACCGGCCGACAAACCGGCACCGGTCCGGGACACCCCGGAGGCGGTACGGGACCGGCTCAACGCGCTGCGTGGCGGGATCAAGCGCGGTAGTGCCGAAACAGCGGGGTCGAAGTGACGGGAAACCCCAGATGGCCCCTTGGCAGCAACCTGGAAAGAAGAAAAATGAGCGTTGACACGTCGGCGGACCGGCACCAATTCAACTGGCTGCTCGGCAACTTCGTGCACCAGACGGACGGCGTACGCGACGCGGTCGCGGTGTCCTCGGACGGACTGCTGATCGCCAGCTCGGACGGCCTGAACCGGGCCGAGGCCGACCAGCTGGCAGCCATCGTCTCCAGCCTGGCCAGCCTGGCCCGCAGCGCGTCACGCCGGTACGACTTCGACGGTCTCAAGCTCATCATGATCGAAATGCATCGGGGCTTCCTGCTCGTCTCGGTCATCGCGGGCGGCAGTTGCCTGGGAGTGGTGGCCGGCGGTGACTGCGACCTCGGGCTGGTCGGCTACGAGATCTCGCTCCTCACCGAACGGTTCGGTGATCTGCTGACCCCGGCCCTGATCGCAGAGTCCCGGCAACACCTGCCCCGATGACCGGCCCGTCGTGGGGCACCGAGCCCGAGATGATCCCGTACGCCGGCTCGCACCGGCCGTCGTCCGGGCCGCATTACACGGACCCGGACGAGGATCCGGTGGTACGCCCGTTCATGCTCACCGGCGGGCGCACCCAGCCGCTGCAGGACGGCCTGCGGATCGAGACCCAGCTCCGCGCCGCCCCGGCCGCGCTGTCGGCACCCCTGCGCTTCGAGTCCCGGCGCATCGTCGAACTCGCCCAGACGCCGAAATCGATCGCGGACCTGTCGGCGGCGCTGCACGCGCCGCTCGCCGTGGTCCGCGTCATCGTCGCCGACCTGATCACGCAGGGCTACCTCTCGGTGGAGGACCAGCCCAGCGAGCTCTCCACCAGTTTGATCGAAAGGATCAGGGATCGTGTCCGGGCGCTCTAGGGACCCGTCGGCAGCGCACCCCATCGCTGTCAAGATCGTCATCAGTGGCGGTTTCGGCGTCGGCAAGACCACCTTCGTCGGGGCCATCTCGGAGATCGAGCCGCTGGTCACCGAGGCCGAGATGACCGAGAAGTCGATCGGCATCGACGACACTTCCGCGGTGTCCGGCAAGACCACCACCACGGTCGCCCTCGACTTCGGCCGGATCACCCTCGACGACGCGCTGCTGCTCTACCTGTTCGGCACCCCCGGCCAGGACCGGTTCGCGTTCCTCTGGGACGACCTGGTCGACGGCGCCCTGGGCGCCATCGTGCTGGTCGACACCCGGCGGATCGAGGACTCCTTCCCGGCGATCGACTACTTCGAGGAGCACGAGATCCCGTTCATCATCGGCGTCAACCGCTTCAACGGCGCCCAGCGTTTCGTTCTGGACGAGGTACGCGACGCCCTCGGCGTGGGGACCGGCGTACCGCTGATCGAATGCGACGCGCGGAACCGCGAATCGGTCAAGAGCGTCCTGGTGGCGCTCACCGAAGAGGTCATCGCCAAACGGACCGGCCGGGAACGGGCGGGATCGACGTGGTGAGGCGCCGGCTCGCACAGGCGCTCGTCGCACTGAGCCTCGCCACCGCGGCCGGTTGCGCCGGCCCCGGGACGGCGATCGTCGCGCCGCCCGGCGTACCCGAACAGACCGGCTGCGACACCGTCAACATCGCCGCCAACCCCTGGTCCGGGTACTCCGCGAACGTCGCCGTCGTCGGATACCTGCTCGAGGAGGAACTCGACTGCGAGGTGGTCACCCACGAGTTGAGCGAAACCGCCTCGTGGGCCGGCCTCAACGACGGCACCGTCGACGTGATCCTGGAGAACTGGGGACACGACGACCTGAAGAAGAAGTACATCGACGGCCAGAAGGTCGCCGTCGAACTCGGCCTCACCGGCAACAAGGGCATCATCGGCTGGTACGTGCCGCCGTGGATGGTCAAGACGTACCCCGGCATCACCGACTGGAAGAGGCTCAACGAGTACGCCGACCTCTTCAAGACCAAGAACTCCGGCAGCAAGGGGCAGTTCCTCGCCGGCGACCCGTCGTTCGTCACCAACGACGCGGCCCTGATCAAGAACCTCAAGCTCGACTACACCGTGGTCTACGCGGGCAGCGAGGACAAACTGATCGCCGCTTTCCGGCGCGCCCAGGCCGACAGGACGCCGCTGCTCGGCTACTTCTACGAACCGCAGTGGCTGCTGTCGGACGTCAAACTCGTACACATCCCGCTGCCGCCCTACACCCCCGGCTGCGACGCCGACGCCAACAAGATCGCCTGCGACTACCAGCCGTACGACCTGGACAAGATCGGCCGGAAGGCGTTCGTCGACTCGGGCAGCCCGGCGGCGACCTTCATCAGGAACTGGACGTGGACCAACGCCGACCAGAACGAGGTCGCCAAGAACATGACCCAGAACGGTCTCTCCGCCGAGCAGGCGGCCCGCAAATGGGCCGACGCGCACCGCGACGTCTGGGAGAAGTGGCTGCCCTGAGACTCGATCCGCGCCGGGGGCACGGGCCCGGCGCGGCTATTCGCCGCCGGCCCAGGTGCCGTCGTCGCGGACCCGGTAGGTGCGCTTGCCCAGGGTGAGAGTCTCCAGCGCCTCGAGGTAGGAATCGGCGACGAACCATTCGCCGGCCTGGTCGAGATCGAAGACGCGACCGTGCTCGTCGATCGCCAGGACCGACTCGGAGTTGACGCGGCCGAGCGGGAAGAGCCGCGCCCCGATGACCTCACCGAACTCGTGGAGCAGATCAGCGGTGTATGCGGCGTGGATCGGGAAGATCTCGAAGAACCTGGAGCGCTGCTCGAGACCCGGTGCCCGCCGATGGATACCCAGCGAGCCGGTGTGACCGTACGCCTGCGCCACCGCGGGGAACATCTCGTGGCGGAACTCCCGGCCCCTGACCGCTACTACGTCTTCGGCCACCAGCTCCGCCATCAGGCGGTTGTCCTCGTAGGACAGCTCGGTCGTCCACCCGGCATGTACCAGCTCCGCGCCGAGGATGTCGGAGAACCGTGCTGGGTCGGGGTTCGGCAGATCCGGGGCGACGCTCGGATAGAGGCCTCCAGTCTTTCCCCACGGCATCAGCGCCAGCTGGGTGAGGACGTAGGTGCAGGTCTCACAGGGGTCACTGGGCTTGCCGGCGGCCGGGTCGCCCGGCGCGTGAATCTGGAACGTCTCGAACTCCGAGGCGGCCAGAAGCTGCCGGGCCTCGTCGAGGGTCAGCGGGGGCAGGCCGTTCAGAGCGCGCCGACGGTCCACGTCGAAGAGCGCGTCGGAGCAGGCGATCAGCTCGGCGTGCCGCTCGCAGCCGCGGACCGTCTCCTGCGGTGTCTGTTCGGCCAGCCGCTCCAGGACCAGACGATGGTGGCTGAGCTTCTGGTCGCCCTTGGCGCCGCGGGCGACGTACACACGTCCCTCGACGGTGGCGTGGGCGGCGACGCTCGGGGCGACCGAGCGACGGATCTCGCGGCGCAGCTGCACCTCGGGGTCGGAGGCCCGGGGCGGATCGGCGATGTCGCCACGTTTCTCCCGGTAGATCTTGTGCAGGGTGTCGGCCGGCCAGTTGGGCCATGTCGACGTCCGCCCGGTCGCCCGGTCGATCACCAGGACACCGGCGCCGACCTCGGACGGGGAGAAGAGCCTCCGCACCGAGACGGTCTTCACCGTGAAGCCGAGGTCGAACTCGTCGACGACGGCCCGGTGTTCCCGCCCCTTGGCAAGGGACTCGGCACGCGCCAGAGCCGCGCCGACGGCGTCGGCCTCCGCACGGGTGATCATCGCTGGTCTCCTTCCGCCGGTGCGGTCCAGGTGCCGTCGTCGTGGACCCGGGCGGCCGGCAGGCCGGTGGCCAGCGCGACGATCGCCTGATCGAGGGTCTCACCGACGAACCATTCGCCGCCCTGGTCGAGGGAGAACACCCGGCCCCGCTCGTCGATCGCGAGGATCGCCTCGGTGAAACCCTCCCGGCCGAGTGGGAACATCCGGGCTCCGACCACCTCGCCGAACTCGTGCAACGGGTCGGCGAGGTGGTACAGCCCGCCGCTGCCGAGCTGGAACCAGCGGACCCGCTGGGCGGCGCCGGGCCCGTTGATCGCCAGCCCGATGTCGTAAAACTCGGTGAACGCGGCTCGTGCGGCCGGGAACGACTCGAGGGTGAACTCACCGCCCGGCGAACGCTCGATCCGCTGGATCGCCCACCGGCCGTCCCGTTCCCGCTTCGGTGCTGTCGCCGGCCCCCAGCCGTCGGCGGCGAGCGCCCCGGCGATCTCCGGAGGGAACCGGCCGGGCTGCGGATCAGTGCCCGCCTCCGGCCGGCCGATCCTCGGGTGGGCCCGGTCCGCGTCCGCGACGACCGTGAGGTCGAACAGGATGTCGGCGCAGGTGGCGCAGAACGTGGCGGGGCGCCCGCCGAGCGGGTCGCCGCTCTCCCGGATGTGGAAGGTCTCGAATCGGCCCTGTCCCAGCAGGGTCCGGGCTTCGTCGAGGGTGAGCGGTGCGAGGCCCGCCACGGCCCGGGCCCGGTCGGCCTCGTACAGCACGTCCGAGACGACAAGCAGCTCGGCGTGCCGCTCGGCGCCGCGGACGGTGTTCTCCCGCGGGACCGCGGCCAGTCGATCCGCGACGATCCCGTGGTGACGCAGGTCCTGGTCGCCCTTGGCACCGTGGGCCTGGAACAGCCGGCCGCCGAGGGTTAGGTGGGCCGCCACCGACGGGGTGACCCGGCGGTACGCCTCACGGCGCAGCTCGGCGATCGGGTCGGAGGTGCGATGTGATCCGACGGCGGCTTCCCGTCGCTCGGTGTACCGGCGGTCGAGTTCGGAGGCCGGGGCGGGTGGCCAGTGCGAGAGCCGGCCGGTCGCACGGTCGATGACGGTGGTCACGTCAGCGCCCGGCTCGGTGCGCACGTCCGGCGGCAGGAGCATCGACACCGCGTACCCGAGCGTCAGCTCTTCGACGGACGGGACGCAAGGATAACCGCGCCGGATCGACTGACGATGAGCCCATCCGGTGGCGATGTGTTCCGCCTCGGTCAGCGTGATCATCTCGGGCCACCCCTCCGATCCCCCGGATTGCGAGCTTAGAGCCATCGGACATCGTCACTCGGCGGCGGCCCCTGATCGGCGCCCGCGGCTGGTAGGTTCGTCCCGTCAAAATCGCGAGTCCTGGGGAGACAACCGTGAGCGGACAGGCCGACCGCGACGCGAACCATGCGCTTCGCGCTCGCTTCGACGACGTGGTGTCGCAGTACCAGCGCCTGCGTCACGGCCTGGACGACATCCAGGATCGACTGTCCCGGATGGCCGTCACGGCCGAATCCGCCGACGGTACGGTCCGCGCCACCGTCGGCGCCCGTGGCCAGCTGATCGATCTGCGACTCGACCGGGAGATCTACCGTCGCGGCGACCCGGAGGAACTGGCCCGCACGATCCTGCGCACCGTCGAGCAGGCCGTCGCGAAGACGACCGGCCAGGTGCAGGAGATGGTCGGCGAGTACCTTCCACCGGGCTCGGCCGCGGCCGGATTCGTACGGGACGGGAACTTCGGCAATCTGCTGGCCCGCCAGGACCGCATCATGCGAGAGGCGGGTGACGGCGATGACCGGTGAGCTCTACCTGGACGCGCCGCGCGCCACCGCCGCCGGCCGGGACCTGTCCGCGGCGGGTTCGCAGCTGGTCGGCCTGAGCACCGGCCCGGTCGCCGAGGTCGCCGCGATGAGCCAGGACCAGCCATGGGGCCGGGACGAGATCGGGGCCGCGTTCCAGAAGGACTACGGACCGCTGCTGCAGAAGTTCACCGAGGCGTTCGGAAACGTCGCCGGCTACGTCGAGGGTCTCGGCCAGGCCGCGGTGCAGTCGGTGGCCGACAACACCGCCGCCGACTCGCGGGCATCGTCCACCGTCGCCAAGTCGTATCGGGCCTGATGCATGACGATCCTGCCGAGCCCGATCCCGCATCCGCTCGACTTCTCCCCCTGGGATCTTCCCGGCTGGGCCTACGAGGCCCTGGAATGGGTGGTCGGCTTCGACTGGCCGGAAGGCAACGAGAAGACCACCTGGGACGTCGCCGACCAGTGGTATGAGCTGGTCAGCGCCATGGCCGCGCCCCGGGAGGACGCCGCCGACGCGGCCGCCCGGTTCGTCGCGGCCTACGGCGGCAGCGGCACCACGATCGACGCCTTCGTCAACGCGTGGAAGGCGGTCGCCGACGGCGACGAGGCCCCGCTCAACGCGCTGGTGACGTTCGCCGCCGAGATGGGCAAGGTCGTCGACGAGTGCGCCCAGGACATCGAGGCGGCGAAACTCGAGGCCTGGATCGAACTGGGCCTGTTCGTCATCGAGCTGATCGGCCTGGCGGTCACCGTCGCGCTCACGCTCGGTGCCGCCTCCCCCGCCGCGGCGGGCATCATCGCCGCGACCCGGATGGCCATCCAGCAGATCTTCAAACGGTTGATCGCGCAGCTCTCCCGCAAGGCGATCAAGCAGGCGCTCAAGGACGCCGGCCAACGGGTCGCCAAGGACGTACTCACCAAGAAGGGCCTCACGAGGCTCGGCAAGCAGGCCCTCGGCGAGGCCAAGGACGAGGCCCGCGAGGAGTTCCTGACCAACCTCAGCATTCAGGCGTATCAGGCCGGTGTCGGCCACTCCGACGGCATCGACCTCGGCGACCTGGGCAGATCGACCCTGGCCGGCGCGGCCGGTGGCGCCTCGGCCACCGTCGCCGGGATCGGCGCGGGCAACAGGAGCGGCATGTTCCGTGGCGCCGCCGCCGAGGTCTTCGGTGAGATGGGCGGCGCCGCCGTCATGGGCGATCTGCCCGGCTTCGACGACCTCGCCAAGGCCGGCACGTCCGGCGCCGCCGGCTCCGCGATCAGCAACACCCGCCAATCCTTCCAGGACATGGGCGCCGGCCTGGACACCGGCGGCCTGGACCTCAACGACCTCCCGCCAAGTTCGACATCAACTTCATCCTCGGGTACGGACGTGAGCTCCGCCTACACCGGCCCGTCCAGCGGGAACGCAGCATCGTCCGGCGGTTCCGCCGACAGCGGCGGGTCGTCCGGCGGTTCCACGAGCGGCGGCGGGTCATCCGGCGGTTCCGCCGACAGCGGCGTCTCGTCCAGCGGCGGCGAGTCTTCTGCCGCTTCGGTCAACGGCGGCGTCTCTTCCGGGGGTTCCGTCAACGGCGGCGTCTCGTCCGGCGGTTCGGTCAACGGCGGCGGGTCATCCGGCGGGACGTCGCACGGTGGCGATTCGTCCGGTAGCGGCTCGTCCACGGTCTCCTCCTTCGTGTCGTCTCCGGCGGACACCTCCGTGACCGCTTCGGCGGCGTCTTCCAGCGGGTCCACCGGCGGCTCTTCCAGCGGCCATTCCGGCGGGCAATCCGCCGCCTCGGCGCCGCCGGCAACCGCCCCCTCCGCCGCACCGATGTCCTCCGAGGCCACGGCACCGGTGTCGCCGTCGCCGAGCGCCCATCAGCCGGATGTCACCCGGTCGTCTGCCGCCGATGTCACGTTGTCCTCGGTCGCGCCGCCCGCGGAGGCCCCGGCACACGCCGGGACCAGCACCGGCGTACCGGCATCCACCGGCATACCGGCATCGTCCCCAGCCCCGACCCCCGCGAACGTCGCACCGGCCGCGAACACGGTGACCAACGCTGCGGTCGCATTCGCCCCGGCCACCGGCAACACCGGTCCGGCCGGCTCACCGTCGATCACACCCGGCCCCACGTCGTTCAGCTCGCCGAACCCGAGCGTCTCCCTCACCGGCGGCGGCCCGGCCACCGCGACCCCGTCCGTGCCCACCACCGGCACGCCTACGAGCGGACCGACGGTCACCGCACCCTCGACCACCCCCACCGGCACGTCGACCACCGTGACGGCCCCGCAGGCGCTGGACACCGGCGGCGCGCGTTCCACCGGCCCCACGACATCCCCGGCGACGAACGCGCCCGGCCCGTCGCTCACCTCACCCGCCGCCACCACGTCGCCCGTCAGCGCCACACCGACGGCGACTGCCCCGGCACCGTCCCCCCCGTCCTCACCCGCACCGACACAGCCGGCGCCGAATGATCAACGGCCGGGGCAGGCAAGCCAGCCGCGGCAGGACATCGCGAACAACGATCTTCCGGTACCCGGAGGCGTCCACGCGGCTCCGCACCTGACGTCCCGTACTCCTGAGCAGGCACGCCACGAACAGGCGTACTTCGACCAGTACGACCGCAACAAGCAGGTAGTAATAGACGATCTTCGCGCAAAGGCGGTCGCACCGTGGGACGCGGCAATCCTCCGCGCCCAGCAGAATCAGCAGATCGCCCGGCGAGGCGCCTTGAAGGCCACGCTCACGCTCAACATCCCCCTCCGCAGATATCACCAGCGGATGGAGGCCATCCACCAGGCGACTGAGGTTCACGCGCTTGCCCAGCGTGCATCCGCCCTGAATGCTCCGCTTGCCGATATCGACCTGCCGAGGAGTCAGTACTACGGCACGGCCAATACCGAGTACGCGCAGCTGACTCGATCCGATCAGCCGGTCTGGAGCAACGATCGGTCCGCACTGACCGGGAGCGGCAACCCGCTGAACTCCCGGACCGGGCGCCCCTACAACCTGCCGGGCGGGCTTCGTGAGCCGCTCAGATTGCACCAGGCCGATCTGGAACTGGCAGTCCCGCGGGGTCAGAACAATCTGCCGGTCCGTACACCGGACCCCCGGGGACCCTTCCTGCGACTGATCAACGACGGTGGGCCTGGCGCGGATCCCACACGTGGCTTCAACTGCCTCGACTGTTCGCTGTCGTTCTTCGAGACGTATGTGCACGGCCGGCCGACGGTGGCCGCGCCCCGGACCGTCGACGGCTACAGCTTCGGCCGGCCCGACATGCACGGCGGCGAAGCCGGCGGACCCGATCGGGCGGAGCTGGCCACCGGCAGCGCCTTCACCATGGTGACGCCGTGGGTTCCGGGTCAATCACCCGCCGCGGTCAAGGCGGACGTCGACCGCGGCTTCGACAAGATCATCGACGCTCTTCAGCGGGGTGGCCACGGTTCGACGGCCATCATCATCAACGTCTGGCAGGACAGCACCTCCCACGCCTGGAACGCGGTGAACCACAACGGTTCCATCCTGTTCCTCGATCCGCAGACCGGCGAACACGCCGACGCGACCAACTTCGTGCCCGGCTCGCCGGGATTCCCGACCCTCTACGGCCACACCGGCGTCTCGAACGGTTCGAACGTGGTGGAGCTCCACACGCTCATGGTCGACGGTCAGGGCAATCCGATGGCCGTCGAGAACACGCCGCACTCCGGGTTCAACAACGGCGCCACGCCGGTCCCGCCGCCGCCCCCGCCCG
Source organism: Actinoplanes sp. NPDC023801 (assembly GCF_040639655.1). Classification (NCBI taxonomy): domain Bacteria; kingdom Bacillati; phylum Actinomycetota; class Actinomycetes; order Micromonosporales; family Micromonosporaceae; genus Actinoplanes; species Actinoplanes sp. NPDC023801. The sequence continues at coordinate 66,092 of NZ_JBFAAI010000036.1, forward strand.
TCCAGCAGCAGGCCGCGCCCCCACAGCAGCTGCCGCCCTCACCGCCGCTGAACCTCTCGCCGCAGCCCCCGACCCCCGCACCGCCCGCGCCACCGGCACCCGCACCTCCGACACCGCCGGCGCCACCGGCACCCGCGCCGCCCCTCAATTCTCAGCCGCCGGGTCCGCCTGTCAGCACCCAGCCGCAGCCGCAGCCGCCAGGTCCGCCTGTCAGCACCCAGCCGCAGCCGCCGGCTCCGCCCGTCACTAGCCAGCCGGCGCCGAGTCCCACGCTGCCCGTCGACAGCCAGCCCGTGCCGAGTCCGGCGCCGCCGGTGCATGCCGCGCCGCAGCCGGTGGCCGACACCCGGCCGGAGCCGGGGCCGGCGGTGGACGTCGTGCCTCAGCAGCGGGTGCCCTTCGAGTCACAGGACGCGTCGCAGACGGCGCCGCCGACTGTGCGGGTGGTCGAAGAACACCGGGACGAGAACGGTCCTTCGTCGACCGCGACGCCGGTGGACGACTCCGGACGTACGACATCGGAGGAAGCGTCTCCCCGGACGGAGCCGGCACCCTATCGGCAGGTTGCCGACCCGCTCGCGGTGCTCGATCCGGTCTCGTCGAACGGACCGGCGGACCGGGACCCACTCGCGGCGCTGGACCCGAGCAATGATCCGCGACTCGCCGAGGCACCGGCGGTCGGCGATCGGGCCGCGGCCGAACGGCAGGCGCGGGAGGACTACCACTACGAGAACGACCGGACGCGCCGCGAATTCGACGCCGAGTACCGGCAGCGCCTGGCGCTGGAACTGCGGAGACAGGCCGAGGGCCGGTTCGAGCAGGCGGAACGCGCGCAGGATGCGCTGCGCAACGCCTACGGGCGCGGCGATCCGGCGGAGACCGCCCGCTACGAGCACGAGTGCAACCGGCTCCTGGCCGAGGCCGAGGATCTCCGGGACCGGGCGCGGCACGTCGACGGTGGCGGTGGCCTCGGCGATGTCGAGCTGACCGGAAACGATTGGGAGCGGGTCAACGACAACTGGAGCGAGCTGGCGCCCGGCCCGGTCGAGACCGGCGACCGGTCCGCACTGACCGGCGACGACCGGCCCCGATCCATCGACACGACCCGCCGGTACAACCATCGGGGCGGCCTGCGCCCGCCGCTGCGGATCCACCAGACCGACCTGGAACGTGCCATGCCGCGCGACGCGGAAGGCAACGTGATCCGGCAGGCCGACCCGCGGGACGGCGAGTGGTTCGGCCTGGTCAACGACGGTGGCCCGGAGGCCGACCCGACCCGTTCGATCAACTGCGGTGACAGTGTGCTGTCGCTGTTCGAGACGTACATGCACGGACGCCCGAGGGTGTCGGCGCCGCGCACGTTCGACGGCTACCACAACGGCGACCCGACCCGCCCGATCGGCGCCGAGCAGGGCGTCACGGACCGGATCGAGACGACGACCGGCGGACGGTTCGAAGGGCTCACCGACGTGGGCGGGCTCGATCCCGATGACGCCCGCGTCGAGGTGCGGATGGCCGAGATCCGGCTACGCACCCACCTGACCGGGCTCGGTCACGGTTCGTTCGCCTTCGTCACGACCCAGGACCAGGCCGGGCGTACGCATGCGTTCGCCGCGGTGAACCAGAACGGCACGATCCTCTACCTGGATCCGCAGACCCGCCAGGTCAGCCCGTCCACTCCGATCCGCACGCATTCGGGGCTGGGCGCCCCGTGCGACGTGCTCCGGATGGACGCCCTCGTCGTCGACGGCCAGAGCAACCCACGCCCTTTGACAGCCGGCGCCGACTCGTTCGTCGCGGCCGACCCCGCGGGCGCCCCGGGTGGATCCGGTTCGGGCCCGTCGGCGTCCGGCAGCGCCGACCTCGACCTCGATGAGGTCATGCGCCGATACGAGTTGCTCGGTGAGATCGCGCCGAGGTTCGATCTGGTGACCAATGACCAGCGATACCTTGATCAGGGTGCTCACACCATCGAGCGGCACGGCCCGGACGTCCCCTTGGAAAGAGATGCGAACCATCAGACCTCGGGGATCAGAACAATTGAGGGCCGCATCTTCGGCGACGCTCCCTGGCGGCGGACCGAGAACAAGTCGTTCAAGTGGATCGATCATGCAACCATGAAGAACGAGATCAACAATTATCTCCAACAGAATTGGGAAACGATCCGCAGCGATCTGGCATTGAAGGGCGAGCACCTCGCCGAATACAATGCCGGCCATCTCGTCGGCCACGGCTATCACAACAAGGGAATGTACGGGGTAGGCGATCGCGAATCTGAGTACGGCTACGCCAGCAAAGTAGGCATACGAATAAAGTTGGTGGAGGGAACCGACCCTCCTGAATTCTTCCTCATCACGGCATTTCCCTACCGCTAGGGTGACAGCATGGACCTCTCCAGGCTTCCTGAGCCGCTTCGCGCGCGCGCCGAAGAGTTGACCGCCCGGCCGCCGATCGACAAAGTGCGCGATCTGCTCCGCTCCCACGTCGAACCCGCAGAGGATCTCGATGAGGTCGGGCGGAGCTTCCGATCAGCGGCACGGAACAACATCTTCTTTCTGAAACAGAATCTCGCTGCCCTGGAGGAGATCCTCTCCAGCCCGCAGGAGCCCGGCACACTGCTACGACTGGTGGAATGGGACGCCAACTGGGCGATCGATCACGATCAGACGGACAGCGGCGCGGGCCGGTTCCTGAGCGAGATCGCGCAGATGCTCCGCGAAGCAATCGAGCAACAGGATCGATGACCGCTGAGTCTGAGAGAACAGAAGTGGCCAGGCACGCGAACTGGGACCTTGCTGAGCATCTCTTGAAAGTGATGCTTCCCGGCGCGTCAGGGTTCTCCATCAACGGCCTGGGTGACACTCGGGACGAGAACTGGCAGTTCTTCGACATCGAAGGGCGGAAAGCCGAGGAGGGAGCCCGTGACCTGGTGTCACGATGCTCGCATCTGAGGCCGGCCGGCGTTCGCCCTCACCCCCCAGTATTCGGAGGGGCTGGGATGATCGACGGATCGGACGGTGGCGGTCACGTCGCAGCGCCGCAGCCGCAGCCGCAACGAAATCCGGCGGGATCTGCGCCACCGGCAAGCTGAACAGCGGGAGAACGATGGCCGGTTACCTGTTCCTGATGCTGCACGATGTTGAGCGGCCGGTCCTCGCCGCGGCATTGGCCGGCGTGCTCTCGCTCCCGGTGGAGGCGGTGGACGTCGGTGATGACGGGCAGGACGACCGGCAATGGGACCGGGCGATCAGTTGCACCGTCACACCGCTGGACGGGGACTTGCGGCTGCACCTGGACGTCTACTTCGCTGACAGCATTTCGTCTCCGTCCCTCGCGGATGCCGCCGGGCTCCTCGCTCGCCGGGTAGGCACGCTGGTCGCGTACAAGTCGGAGGAGTTCCCGCCCAGCGCCCACTGGCTGGTCGGGCCGGAGGGCCGGCATGTCCGCGCCCGGCTCGTCGACGAGGACGAGGACGGGAACCTTCTGGAGTCGGGATATCGGATCGGCGCTGTCGAGACTCCGGTGGAACGGCTGCCGAGGGTCGCGGTCGACCCGCTGCCCGTGAGCTGTCTCCTCTGGCTCCACGACGAACCGACTCGAGCACGGCTCGCCACCGCGCTCGCCGACCTGTTCTCGCTGCCCATCGAATCGGTGGATGTCGACACCAACGAAAGCGACGACCGGAACTGGGAGGCACCGATCCTGTGCACGGTCACCCGTATCGGTGGTGATCTGCGGCAGCACCTCGACATTCATGCGGCCGACGAGATGTCCGAACGGCCTTCGCAGGAGGCCGCCGCCGCTTGGCTGGCCGGGAAGCTCGGAACGGCCGGCGCCTACCAGGCGCTGTCGATTCCGCCCGACGCCTTCTGGCTCGTGGGTCCGGACGGCCGGAGAGCCCGTGCCAGGATCGAGGACGACGAATCGGATGGCGATCTGACCCTGTACCGCATCGACGCGGTGGAACATCGATTGGCCGGGGCAGGGGAGCTCACCGTCGCCGCCGTGCCGGAAGTGATCCGGCACTACCGGTTACCCACGCCGCTGGTCGACGATCTCCGTTCGCGGTTCGGTATGTCGTCGACTACCGCCGATTCTGCCCGGCATGCGACCTCGTACCTCGCAGTCTGGGAAGGACTCGTCGCCCGGCTCGTGGCGGGCTGGTATCCGGACGGGTGGTATCCGCCCGAGTACTACCGGGAGGATCTGGAAACCCGTGACCTGCTGACCGACGCTGCCGAGGCCCTGCCCGAGCCGGTCCGGGTGGCGTTCGCGCAGGCGCTGGCCACGATCGACGAACGCTTCGCCGCGGCGACCGTGGACGACGGTGGCGAAGCGCTCGCATCCCGTACCGGCTCGGTGCCGGACCGGTGGTGGTGGCATCGGATCACCCGCCCTGTTCCGTGGCGGAACATGCCCGGCGCATCGCCGTAAATCCGGCGCCCCGACGCTGAGCGACAGGATTTGATCGGGCCCCGCATTGGGACAGGCCATGGGCAGTGGGGATTGCCGGCACTCCACCTGGAACGCGGTCCGGCGGCTGAGAGGCGGCTGGGAGGGGCGGTCAGGCCGGGAGGGTGGCCGGCGCCCGGGTGATCGGGTCGGGAGCCGGGCGGCCGAAGTAGTACCCCTGGGCGTAGTGGTAGCCGAGGTCGCGCAGGTAGCCGGCCTGTTCGGCGGTTTCCACGCCCTCGGCCACGGCGAGCAGGCCCAGTCCGGTGCACACGTGGATCAGGGCGTCGACGATCACGGCCCGGCGACCGGGTTCGATGATCTCGTCCACGAAGGACTTGTCGACCTTGATGACGTCCACCGGGACGGTACGGAGAAGGCCCAGCGACGAATGGCCGGTGCCGAAGTCGTCGAGGGCTATCCGGATGCCGGAACGGTGCAGGGTCTCGACCGCATCGATGGCGGTGCCACCGCCGAAGATGGCCGTCTCGGTGACCTCGACCAGGAGCGCGGCCGGTTCGATGCCGGTCTCGGCCAGGATGGTCATGACCACGTCGGGGAAGCCGGGTTCGCTGAGCTGGCGGGCCGAGACGTTGACGCTGATGTAACGCGGGGCGCGGTCACCGAGTGTGCGGCGCCATTCGGCGAGCTGCCGGCAGGAGGTTCGCATGATCCACTCGCCCAGTTCGACGATCAGGCCGTTGTCCTCGGCGATCGGGATGAAGGCGGCGGGGCTGACCGGGCCCCGTACCGGATGGGTCCATCGCACCAGCGCCTCGACGGCGACCGTGCGGGCGTCGCGGAGGTCGACGATCGGCTGGTAGTGAACCTGGAGGTCGCCGTCGTCGAGACTGTGCCTCAGGTCGGCGCCGAGGCGTTCCGCGGCCTCGGCGCGCTCGTCCAGTTCGGGCGTGTACTCCACTAGCTGACCGCCGGCGGCCTTGGCCGCGTAGCGGGCGGTGTCCGCCCGGCGCACCAGCTCGGCGGCGGAGATCCCGGCCGAACCCGCCGCGGAAAAGCCGGAGACGCCGGCCGCGGAGGATCCGGAAACCCCGGCCACGCCGGACGCGGAAGAACCGGAGGTCCCGGCGGAAGCGCCCGAGGGACCGGGTGGCGAGGAGGAGGCCACGCCGAGGCGGGCGTTGAGGAGCAGCTCGTGCTCGCCGGCGTGGATGGGGTGACGCAGTACCTCGGCCAGGCGTCCGGCGACGGTCCGGCCGTCGCCGTCGAGGGTGTCGGGGACCAGGACGGCGAACTCGTCGGCGCCCATCCGGGCGACCACGTCGCCGTCGCGGAGGCTCTGCCGGAGCAGTTCGGCCACGGCGATCAGGGCCTGGTCGCCGGCGGCCCGCCCGAGACGGTCGTTGACGTGTTTGAAGCCGGCCAGATCGATCATGATCAGGTGGCACGGTGCGGCGGCCACCGCGGCGGCGGCGCGCTGCTCGAAGTCGCGGCGGTTGGGCAGGCCGGTCAGGTCGTCGCGCATGGCGAGGTGGCGCAGTTGCCGGGCCTGGCTGTCGACGCGGGAGATGTAGCCGTTCATCCGGGTGGCCACCAGCAGGAACAGGGCGGTCGAGCCGATGGCCACGGCGGCCCAGCTGACCCGGCCGCCGCCGCGTTCGCCCTGGACCAGCAGGACGGCGGGGACCAGCAGGGTGGAGGCGGTGAGTACGAGCAGACGGCTGCGGCCGAGGCTGTCGCGGTCGCCGGTGACCGGCTGCGCCATCGACGGGTGCGCGGCCGCGGCGGCCCAGCAGGCGTAGGCGAGCAGGTATCCGGCGTACAGGGTGGTGGCCGGGAGCAGGCCGGGCAGCAGGGTGTAGACGACGTTGCCGGCCAGGGTGATCGCGCTGCCCGCGGTGAGCAGCCACAGGCTGGGGCTGCGGCGGCCGCGGCGCAGCAGGATCGGGGTGATGACAGCGCAGAGCAGCACGCCGGCGGCGGGATATCCGGCGGTGACGGCGCGGGTGAGGACCGGGACGCCGGTGTCGACGACCACCGGCTCGATCATGAAGGTCCAGTAGACGATGCCGATACCGACGCCGATGATCGCCGAGTCGATCAGGTTGCCGGAGAGGTAGCGGCCACCGGGCAGGCGTTCCCGGGTGAGCCGGAACAACGCGACCGTCAGCATCGGGTAGGCGCCCAGGTACAGGGCGTCGGCCCAGGACGGGTAGGCGATCGTGCCGGTGAGCAGGATGTGTGACGCGTAGACGATGTCGCCGAGGACCCAGGTGGCGACGCCCGCGGCGAACAGGTACCAGTTGCCGGCGGCTGCGGGGCGGTGGCGGCGGGCGCCGGCCACCATCACGGCGCACGAGGCCGTCGAGACGAGGGTGGAGACGACCACGGAGGCCCATCCGTACGACAGCAAGCTGTACACCACGGCCGCGCCCAGCCCGCAGACAAGCCAGACCAGCCACCCGGTCGAACGTGGAGAACTCGGCACATCAAACAGGTTCGGTCGGCTGACCTTGAATGTGAGTACTCAGGTCACTCCGGCCTCGGCCGATCTGGTTCGCAAGGACGTGCGGGAGCGGGAGCGAGTGAACAAGTACAGCCGAATGTGCCTGGTGGCTCTCACCGTGTCTGCGGTGTGGTTCGCCGTCACGGTGATGGCACCGGTCGGTCCGGCCTGGCTGTTGTGGGTGCCGATTCCGGTGTGCGGGCTGGTGGTGTCGGCCGCTTTCCGGTCGGTGTCCCGTAATCGGGGCCTGCCGGGGCCGACGGTCGCGTTCTGGAGGCGGCTGACCCCGGTGCCGATGGTGGTCACCGCGGGGCAGACGGTGCAGGCGGTGGATGTCCTGACGCATCCCGGCGCGCGTACCTCGTACACCCATCCCCTGATGTTGATCTTCGGGGCCCTGGCCCTGCTTGCGGTGATCCATGCGTTGATCCGGCTGCCGGGCGGCGGACGGCCGGGCTCGGGCGCGCTGATCGCTCTGGACGCCGGGTCGGTGGCGCTGGCCGCGGCGGTGTTCGGCTGGCATTTCGGGACCCGCGCCGCGTTGCGGGCCGGGACGACCCCGGAGGTGCTTGTCTCGCTGGCGCTCACGGTGCTGACCAGCCTGACGGTGTTCGCGCTGGCCAAGGCGGTCATGTCGGAACATTCGCCGATCGACAAGCGTGGGCTGCGGTTGCTGGCGCTGGCCGCTACGGTCGGCGCGCTGGCCCCGATGCTGCAGCCGGTCGTGGCGGCGGCCGGGGATCGGCTGTTCGTGGCTCAGCTGGAGATTCCGCTGGTGATGTGGTTCGCCGCGAAGGCGGCCGAGGCGCAGTGGCAGGCGGTGCCCCGTGCGACGGTCCGCAAGCGTCCGTACAGCGTGCTGCCGTACGTGGCGGTCGCCGCGGTGGACGTGCTGCTGCTGGTGAACGCGTGGCAGGGTTCGGACGACATGGTGGCGGTGGCGTTCACCGCGGTAGCGCTGACCGGCATTGTCGCCTACCGGCAGATGACGGCGCTGCGGGAGAACTCCCGGCTGGTCGAACGGCTGGATCACGCGGCGTCGCATGACGCGCTGACCGGGCTGGCGAACCGGGCGCTGTTCCAGCGGCGGCTGGAGGAGTCGCTGCGCGGCCCGGGGACCACCCATGTGGCGCTGCTCGACCTGGACGGGTTCAAGGAGATCAACGACACCTACGGCCACGAGGCGGGTGACCTGCTGCTGACCCGTGTGGGGGCGGCCCTGGCCGCGGCGACCGGGCCGGGCGGCACCGCGGCACGGCTGGGCGGGGACGAGTTCGTGCTGGTGCTGCCCGATTCGACGTGTGCTGAGGCGGCCGCGGTGGCCGAGCGGGTGCTGGCCGGGCTGCGCGAGCCGGTGCCGGTGGGCGGCCGGTCGCTGTGCATCCGGGCGAGCATCGGCATCGCCGGCGGCACGACGGGCGACGACCCGGCGGAGCTGCTGCGGACGGCGGACACCACGATGTACGCCGCCAAACGCGTCCCGGGCTCCGCCTATCTGCACCACGAGTACGACAGCGCCGTGGTGGCCTGAGACGTCACCCCGCGGAACGCCGGGACGCGATCCGCAGGTCGGCCTCGATGGCGGCGGTGGCGGCGAGCAGGGGCGGCAGGATGCGGTCGCGGATCTCCTCGACGGTGGCGCGGGCGGCGTGCACCGAGACGTTGACGGCCCCGGTGACGGTGCCGCCGCGGTCCCGGATGGGCGCGGCGATGGCCCGCAGGCCCTCCTCGAGTTCCTGGTCGACGACCGAGTGCCCCTGCAGCCGGACCTGGGTGAGTTCGGCGCGCAGCGCTTCCGGCGTGCAGAGGGTCCGGTCGGTGAGCTGTTCGAGCCGGGCCCGGCACAGGTAGGACTCGAGTTCGGGCTCCGGCAGCCAGGCGAGCATCACCCGGCCCATCGAGGTGGCATATGCCGGGAAGCGAGTGCCCACGTTGATCGCGACGCGCATGATCCTACTTGTCGGGACACGGGCGACATACACAATATCGTCACCGTCGAGCACCGACATGGACGACGATTCGCGGACCTCGGCCACCAGGCGTTCCAGGTGGGGTTCGGCGACCTCGGGCAGCGAGATGCTGGACAGATACGAGTACCCGAGCTCGAGCACGCGCGGTGCCAGCGAGAACAGCCGGCCGTCGGTGCGGACGTAGCCGAGGTCGGTGAGCGTGAGCAGGAAGCGCCGGGCGGCGGCACGGGTGAGACCGCAGAGCCGGGCGACGTCACTGAGCGTGAGGTCGGCGTGCTGAGCGTCGAACGCGCGTATGACGGCGAGTCCCCGTTCCAGCGACTGAACGTAGTACGGTTCGCGCGGCATCAGATGATCGAACCCCGTCGTTGACGTGACACGGGACACATCATAGCGTTCTCCATGAGAACTCACGTTCGTCATGCGCACAGATTTCGAAGGAGTAAATATGCGGCGTCTTCTCGCGGGGCTCGCGGCGGCCATGCTCGCCGGCTCCCTGGTGGCCTGCGGTTCCGAGTCCGGCGGCGGGGGCTCGACCGCGGAGGGCGGGGTCGACAAGGTCAAGGTCGGTGTCATTCCGATCGTCGACGTGGCCCCGATCTACCTGGGCCAGCAGAAGGGCTTCTTCAAGAACCGGAACATCGAGCTGACCCTGGAGGTCGCGGCGGGCGGCGCGGCGATCGTGCCGGGCGTGACGAACAACCAGACCCAGTTCGGCTTCAGCAACTTCACGTCGCTGCTGATCGCCCAGACCAAGGGCCTGCCGATCAAGGTCGTCGCCGCGGGCGTCGCGTCGACCGGCGAGGCCGGCAAGGACTTCGGTGCCGTGGTGGTCAAGGGTGACAGCCCGATCAAGACGGCCAAGGACCTGGCCGGCAAGAAGGTCTCGGTCAACACCCTGAAGAACATCGGCGACACCGCCACCCGTGAGTCGATCCGCAAGGTCGGTGGCGACCCGTCGACGGTGAGCTTCGTCGAGATGCCGTTCCCGAACATGCCGGCCGCGCTGGACAAGGGCGAGGTCGAAGCCGCGTGGGTGGTCGAGCCGCAGCTGTCCACCATCAAGGCGGCCGGTGGCCGTGAGGTCGCCTCTACCTACGTCGACGTCGCGCCGAACCTGACGGTGGCCGCGTACTTCACCTCGCAGAAGCTGATCGCCGAGGACCCCGACCTGGTCAAGCGCTTCACCGAGGCGATGAACGAGTCGCTGACCTACGCCGACGCCCACCCGGACGAGGTACGCACGATCCTCGGCACCTACACCAAGATCGACGAGAAGGTCCGCGCGTCGCTCGTGCTGCCGAAGTGGCCGGCCCAGATCAACGAGGCGTCGCTGCAGACCCTGATCGCCCTCGGCGAGAAGGACGGCATCTTCAGCGGCACCCCGGACCTGGCGAAGCTCCTGCCGTGACAACGGCCCGCCGTGGCTCCCCGGCCCAGGCCGGCAACCCCGCTCTGCTGGGGGTCGCCGGCCTGGCCGGGTTGCTCCTCATCCTCGAACTGGTGCCGCGCCTGGGCCTGGTGGACGAGAAGTACCTGCCGCCGGCCAGCACGATCGCGGCCGCGCTGGCTGACGAGGCCGCCGACCCGGCGTTCTGGACCGCGCTGTCGGACACCCTGGTCGCCTGGGCCCTGGGCCTGGCCATCGCGGTCGGCGCCGGGGTGCTGGCCGGTCTGGTGATCGGCTCGGTGCCGCTCCTGCGGGCGCTGACCGCCTCGACGATCGAGTTCCTGCGGCCGATCCCGTCGGTGGCACTCATCCCGCTCGCCGTGCTGATGTACGGCACCGCGATCGAGTCGACTCTGCTGCTGGTCTGCTACGCGTCGTTCTGGCAGGTGCTGGTCCAGGTCCTGTACGGCGTGGCCGACGTGGACCCGGTCGCCTTCGAGACCGCCCGCAGTTTCCGGTTCTCCGCGTGGGCCCGGATCCGGCACGTGCTCTGGCCGACGGCCCTGCCGTACGTGTTCACCGGGATCCGGCTGGCCGCCTCGGTGGCCCTCGTCCTGGCGATCACGGCCGAGCTGGTGATCGGCTCGCCCGGGCTGGGCCAGGCCATCGCGGTCGCCCAGTCGTCGGACGCGGTGCCCACCATGTACGCCCTGGTCGTCGTCACCGGCGTGCTCGGTGTCCTGATCAACCTGCTGGCTCGTACCGGCGAGCGCCGCCTGCTCGCCTGGCACCAGTCCGTGCGGGGAGAGGTGCCGGCATGACCGGGCGCACCGCGGCGGAGCAGGGGCCGCGAGGGCATACCCGAGGAGACACAGCGTGATGATCAACATGATCAGGAGGGCAGGACTGGCGGTCGCGCTGCCGATCGCCCTGTTCGCCGGCTGGTACGTGCTCAGCGCCGGCAGCGAGAACTTCTACGCACCGCCGCTCAGCAAGATCCTGACCGCGTTCGGCGACACCTGGACCGCCGACCGGCTGCGGGCGGACGTGGCGCCGAGCCTGCTGCGCCTGGTCGCCGGCTACCTGCTGGCCGCCCTGATCGGGGTCGGCGCCGGCGTGGCGATCGGGCTCAGCCGCCGGTTGCGCGCCACGACGGAGCCGGTCCTGGAGTTCTTCCGGGCCATCCCGCCGCCGGTGCTGGTCCCGGTGATCATGCTGTTCGCCGGCATCGGGAACGGCATGAAGGTGACCGTCATCGTGTTCGGGTGCGTCTGGCCGATCCTGCTCAACACGGTCGAGGGCGTCCGCGCGGTGGACGGCGTGGTGCTGGACACCGCACGCTCGTACGGGGTGAACGGCACCGCCCGGATCACGCACGTGGTGCTGCCGGCGGCCGGCCCGCAGATCGCGGCCGGACTGCGCCAGGCGCTGTCCATCGCGATCATCCTGATGGTGATCAGCGAGATGTTCGCGGCAAGCAACGGTCTCGGCTTCACCATCGTGCAGTTCCAGCGCAGCTTCGCGATCCCCGAGATGTGGAGCGGGATCATCCTGCTCGGCCTGCTCGGATTCCTGCTGTCGCTGCTTTTCCGGCTCGCCGAACGGCGGGTGCTGCGGTGGTACGAGGGCCTGCGCGCGGCGCAGCGCGCCGGCTAGGGGGCGATGATGCTCGAGGTCAAGGGCCTGCGGAAGGTCTACAAGTCAGGTACCCGTGAGGTGGAGGCGCTGCGCGACCTCACGTTCACCGTGGAGAACGGCGACCTGGTCTGCCTGGTCGGCCCGTCCGGCTGCGGCAAGACGACACTGCTGCGCTGCGTCTCCGGCCTGCTCGACCCGACAGCCGGGGACGTGCGGGTCGACGGCAAGGCGGTCGACGGCCCGCCGCCGGGCATGGCGGTGGTCTTCCAGGAGTACGGGCGCAGCCTGTTCCCGTGGATGAGCGTGCGCGCCAACGTGGAGCTGCCGCTCAAGCAGAAGAAGGTGGCGAAGGCGCGGCGCGCCGAGCTGGTGGAGCAGTCGCTGGACGCGGTCGGCCTGACCGGCTCCGAGTCGGCGTACCCGTGGCAGCTCTCCGGCGGCATGCAGCAGCGCGTCGCGATCGCGCGGGCGATCGCCTACGAGCCGCAGACGCTGCTCATGGACGAGCCGTTCGCGGCGGTCGACGCGCAGACCCGCGCCGACCTGGAGGACCTGGTCCGGCAACTGTGGAAGCGGCTCGGCGTGACCATCCTGTTCGTCACCCATGACATCGACGAGTCGGTGTACCTGGGGCAGCGGGTGGTGATGCTGTCGTCCTCGCCGACCGTGGTGCAGGACGAGCTGATCATCGACCTGCCGGACGAACGGGACCAGCTGACGACCCGGGCCGACGCCCGGTTCATCGAGCTGCGGACCAAGGTCTACGAGCAGATCCAGGCGGCCAAGAGGAACGCTGGACAATAGAACCGAAGACGAAGGGCCCGGTCATCTCGTACGGATGACCGGGCCCTTCGGTCTTGATCAGCGAACGCCGATCGCCTCGCGAAGCTCAGTCCTCGCGTCGGCGGCCGTCCTGGCGGAGAACGCCGTGGCGGCGGCCGGGTCCGGCTGCGGGACGGGGTCGCACCGCTTGTCGGACCGGTTGCCGCGGACCCGGTCCGGCAGCTCACCGGTGGCCAGGTAGGCGGCGATGGTGTCGTCGGTGCAGGCGATCCCGCTCAGCGATCCCGAGTGGGTGGTGCCGCCGACGCCCTCGATCAGCACCGAGCGCGGGAACCGCTTGCGGACCTCGAGGGCCCCCGAGTACGGCGTGGCCGCGTCGTTGGTCTCGGAGATCAGCAGGATCGGCGGGGCCTTCTTGCCGTTCACCTCGACCGGCTTGCCGGCCTTGGCACCCCAGTTCAGGCAGGGCGCGTTGTACCAGGCGTTGTTCCAGGTGATGAACGGGTGCTTGGCGTAGATCGCCCAGTTGTCCCGCTTCCACTTGGACCAGTTCTGCGGCCACTGCACATCGGTGCACTGGACGCCCAGGTAGACCGCGTAGCCGTTGTCGGAGCCGGGTGCGCCGGGCTCGGCGTACAGGTTGAGAAGCGGCGCCGGGTCCTTCTCGTTCACCCATGCGGCGAACGCCTCGGCGACCTCCTGCCAGCCGAAGACGTAGTAGCCGGCCGAGACGAACACGTCGTTCCACTCGTCCGGGCCGATCTTGCCGGCCGCCGGGTTCCTGATCAGTGAGTACAGCGTCGCGTAGTACTTCTGCTTCACCGCCTTGGCGCTGGTGCCCAGGTGGTAGGTCGCGTCGTTCTTCGCGATCCAGCCGAAGTAGACGTCCATGTTCTTGTCGAACTGGATGTCCTGGTCCAGGTTCGCGGCGTACCAGACCCGTTCCGGGTTGACCACGCCGTCGAAGACGAACCGGCGGACCCGCTCCGGGTGCAGCGTCGCGTAGACCTGGCCGAGGTAGGTGCCGTACGAGAAGCCGTAGTAATTGATCTTCGAGACGCCGAGGGCCTTGCGCAGGCTCTCCATGTCGGCGACCGTGTCGGTGGTCTTGAGGTGGTCGAGCAGCGCGCCGCCGGCGGCGTCGCACGCCTTCGCGTACTGCTTCGCCTTGGCCAGCCAGGTCTTCTCCAGCTGACGGGTGACCGGGACGTAGAACGGCCGGTTGTAGCCGGCGTAGTCCGGGTCGCAGGTGAGGGCCGGAACGCTCGAGCCGACGCCGCGCGGGTCGAAGCCGATCCAGTCGTAGAGGCCGCCGGCACCGTTCGGCACGTACTCGCCGAGAACCGGCAGGCCGAGGCCGGAGCCGCCCGGACCGCCCGGGTTGGTGAGCATGACGCCCTGGTAGTCGGCGTCACTCGACTTGTGCTTGATCCGCGACACCGCAATCTTGATCTTGGCGCCGGACGGCTTGCGGTAGTCGAGCGGAACGATCAGGAAACCGCACTGCGCGCCACGCGACTGCAGACTCGGGCGCGTACACGTACCCCAGTCGATGGCCGGCGGGGTGTAACCGGGAGTCTTCGCGGTGGTGGCCTTCGCGGTGGCCGCGACCGGGATCGTCCCGGCGCCGATCAGAAGACCGACGGAGGCGGCGATGGTGGCCGCCAGGATTTTTCGCATCCCTTGCCTTCCGTTGTGGAGCCGCCCGCCGAGACCGATCCGGCCAGGGGCGGTTCCCGCAGCCTAGCCATTGGAAGATGCACATGTGTGAGGACCGAAAGTAGGTATTGATTGGTATGAACGCCCGAGGGCCTCCCGGTGCGATGCTCGCCACGTCCGTTCCCCTCAGTACACGGAGGACCACCCCGTGCGAGTACTCGCGATAGTTGGCGCGGCCGGGCTGATCGCCGGCGGCCTCGCCGTCGCCACACCGGCACAGGCCGCGGCGGCGCCGGACATCCCGGTCGCCAACGTGAAGGCGCACCTCAGCCAGTTCCAGAGCATCGCCACCGCCAACGGCGGCAACCGCGCCCACGGCCGGCCCGGCTACCTGGCCTCGGTCACCTACGTGAAGAACCTGCTCGACGCGGCCGGCTTCACGACCACGCAGCAGTCGTTCACCTACAACGGCACGACCGGGTACAACCTCATCGCGGACTGGCCCGGTGGCGACACCACCGACACCCTGATGATCGGCGGCCACCTGGACAGCGTCGCCTCGGGGGCCGGCATCAACGACAACGGGACCGGCTCGGCCGGCATCCTCGAGGTCGCACTGCAGGTGGCCCGCTCGAACTTCCAGCCCGACCGGCACCTGCGGTTCGCCTGGTGGGGCGCGGAGGAGCTGGGCCTGCGGGGATCGACGTACTACGTCAACTCGCTGACGTCCGCACAGCGGGCGAACATCGGCGGCTACCTGAACTTCGACATGATCGGCTCGCCGAACCCCGGGTACTTCCTCTACGACGGCGACAACTCCGACGGCACCGGCAGCGGCCCCGGCCCGGCCGGCTCGGCGCAGATCGAGGCCACCCTCGCCGCGTACTTCACCTCGATCGGCGTGCCCACCCGCGGCACCGACTTCGACGGGCGTAGCGACTACGGCCCGTTCATCGCCAACGGCATCCCGGCCGGCGGCATCTTCACCGGCGCGGAGGGCAGCAAGACCTCCGCCCAGGTCGCGCTCTGGGGCGGCACCACCGGGCGCTTCGACCCCTGCTACCACTCCTCGTGCGACACCATCACGAACGTCAACGACACCGCGCTGGACCGCAACTCCGACGCCATCGCGT
This sequence comes from Actinoplanes sp. NPDC023801, assembly GCF_040639655.1. Taxonomy (NCBI): domain Bacteria; kingdom Bacillati; phylum Actinomycetota; class Actinomycetes; order Micromonosporales; family Micromonosporaceae; genus Actinoplanes; species Actinoplanes sp. NPDC023801. The sequence goes on from NZ_JBFAAI010000036.1 coordinate 81,584, forward strand.
ACGCCGTGTGGACGCTCGCCGACGGCGGCACCACCACCCCGCCCGGCACCACCGTCTGGTCCGACGGCCTGGAGACCGCCACCGGCTGGACCCAGGGCACCACCGACACCGCCACCGCCGGACGGCTCGAACGCGGGGACCCGGCCGCCACCACCAGCTCCGGCGTCACCACCCAGCTCGGCACCGCCGCGAGCGGCACGTACGCACTGGTGACCGGCGCCACGGCGGGTGCCAGCGCGGGCGCCAACGACCTCGACGGCGGGATCAGCACCATCACCTCCCCGTCGATCACGCTGCCCACCGGCACGCTGACGCTCAGCCTGTCCTGGTACCTGGCCCATCTCAACAACGCCACCAGCGCCGACTACCTGCGGGTCCGTGTCGTCTCCGGCACCACCACGACGACCGTGCTCACCCAGTCGGCGACCGCGGCGAACAAGGCGGCCGCCTGGACGAACGCCACGGCGAACCTCTCGTCGTACGCCGGGCAGACGATCCGCCTGCAGGTCGAGGCAGCCGACGCCGGCACCGCCTCACTGGTCGAGGCCGCCGTCGACAACCTGGTGATCACCCGCTCCTGAGCCGGACTCCCGCCCGCCGGTCACATCCGGCGGGCGGGAAACCTTCAGAACCGCTCCGGGGACGCCGATGAGGCACCACAGCCCCCGTCGCGGCCAGAGAAGGAGCACCGCCCATGACGCAGTCCGCCGGATGGTATGCCGATCCGAGCGGTTTGCCGGCGCAACGCTGGTGGGACGGCCGGCAGTGGACCGACCACGTCCAGCCCGGCGGGTCACCGATGCCACCGCCGAACGGATACTTCCCACCCGTGCCGCCGAGCGGACCCGCGGCACCCGGACCGCACACGGTCCCGCCGGATGATCCCGAGCAGGTACCGCTCTACGCCACCCAGCCGGCCGCGCGTTCGCAGCACAGCGGGCCGCACGCCCTGCCGGAGAACCGGCCGGCCGCTCCCCCGGCACATCCCGAGGCCCCGGCGGTCGCGTACTCGATGCCTCCGGTCGACGCGGTCGCCCGGCAGCCCGATCACTCGATCGCGGTCGCGCCGGCATCCGGCGGCGAAGAGGTCGCGGGGTGGCGGCGAGTGGCCGGACCGGTCGCGCTCGCCCTCATCGCCGCGCTGGTGCTGGCCCTGGTCGCCATCATTCTGATCGGTCCGGGAGCGTTCTGAGGGTCCGGAAGCGTTCCGAGAGTGATGTGAGAGCGCCGGCCGCCATGCTTGTTCCACCGGGCGGGGTTCACGCCCCAAGCTGCAGCCCCGCCCGGCCCGGAGATCAGTCGCCGGCCAGATCCCGGTGGATCGCCCAGACCGCCACCGGGACCGCCGCCGCCGTCCAGGCGAGCAGGAACAGCAGCGCCTTGGTGTTGCCGGCCGAGGCCAGCGCGAACGCGGCGAACGGCAGCCCGTTCTCCATCCGGTTGATCAGGCCCTCGGCGAACAGCAGCCAGGCGAAGAGCCCGCCCAGCAGCCACATCGGGTGCCGGACCACGGTCGTGCACAGCGCACCGAACACCGCCATCACCGGGGCCACCAGCACCGTCGAGGCGTAATGTGCGGCGCTCTCGTCCAGCAGGACGGGCAGGCCACTGACCGCGGCAAGCGTCGTGCCGAGCACCGCCGCCACCAGGCACTGCGCGATCAGGACCCGCCAGCGGTGCGGCTGGCTCAGGAACACCAGCACGGCGGTCCGGTGCTGATAGTGCTGCGCGGTCACGGTCACGGCGATGCCGAACGCACCGATGCCGGCGAACAGTGACCACGCCTCCTTGCTGAACCAGCCGAACAGCGCGGCCATGAACGCGAAACCGATCAGCGCCAGCCAGGACGAGCGGATGCTCACGCTGCGGTAGAGGTCGCTGCGGAGGACGGCGATCATCGGACCTCCGCCACGTTCGCGTTCATGAAGATGTCCTCCAGGTGCTCGGCCTCGGCCACCAGCTCGTAGATCGGGACCTGAATCTCCAGCGCGATGTCGCCGGCCTGCTCGGGCGTCAGACCCGAGACGAACAGAAGGTGCTCGTACGGTACGACCGCGGCGCCCGCCTTCTCGTACGCCCCGGCGAGCCGCACCGGATCACCGCCGCGGACCCGCAGACGTGCCGTGCCGGCCAGCTCGGCCAGCGGCCCGGCCGCCAGGATCCGTCCCTGGCCGATGATCACCACGTCGTCGACGACCTGCTCCAGCTCGGCCAGCAGGTGGCTGGAGATCAGCACGGTGCCGCCGGCCTCGGCCCGCGCCCGCAGCAGCTCCCGCAGCCAGGCCATGCCGGGCGGGTCCAGCCCGTTCGCCGGCTCGTCGAGGACCAGCACGTTCGGCTCGCCGAGCAGAGCCGTCGCGACTGCCAGCCGCTGCCGCATGCCGAGCGAGTAGTCACCGGTCCGCTTCGCGGCGGCCTCCTCCAGGCCCACGAACTCGAGCAGCGGCCCGACCCGGCTCCGGTCGATGCCGCCGAGCAGCGCCTGGGTGACCAGATGCGCGTAACCGGACTGTCCCGGATGGCTCAGGCCCTGTTCCAGGACCGCACCGACGTGCCGTAGCGGCTGGTCCAGGTCCCGGTAGCGCTTGCCGTTGACCAGGGCGGTGCCCCTGGTCGGCCGGGTCAGGCCGAGCAGGATCCGCAACGTGGTGCTCTTGCCGGAGCCGTTGAGCCCGAGCAGGCCGGTGACCCGGCCGGGAGCGGCGGTGAACGTCACGTCACGGACGGCGTCCACCCTCCCGTAGGTCTTCGTCAGATCCCGGATCTCGATCATGGCGGGCATTCTCGCGCCCACTGTCAAGCCCGCGGCTGCACACCACCGCTGCCTCAAGGCGCTCGAGACAGCGGCATGCCACAGCCGGGGGTTTGTGGGTGCTGTCCGTCCGAAGTGACCGATCACGGATAGACAGCTGCCCGATCGGGAACAGGAACGCTAGCGTGGCCCACCACGCGGTCCGGCCCTCCTGCGGAAGGACGCCATGTCCGGAAACGGCACTCCATCACACCGCGCATCGGGTTCGGTGCAGCGCAACCGGGCGATCGCCGTCGGCGCCGGGCTGCTTCTGGCGCTCATCCTGCTCTTTTCCACGCTGGCGTTGTGCAGCGGCCGCGGCGGCGACACGCCCCCGGCCGCGGGGCCCACGACCAGCGCGAACCCAGCGCAGTCCGGGCCCGTCCGCTCGGCTCCTCCACCACCCGGGGCGGCACAGCCGGGAGCATCAGGTCCGGGCGAGGGCGCACCGGGCGGGACATCGAGCGGGACGCCCGACGGGACAACCGGCGACACGACGCCTGAGCCGGCCACCACCACGGAGCCGGACGCGGAGCCGTCCGATGACGCCGAGGAGCCGCCCACGCCGCAGGGTGGCGTGGACACCGGTGGTGGCGGCCTGGTTCCGGGGCGGCGGCTCACCCTCCTCGTGACGGGCGGGTTCCTGCTGCTCGCGGCGGCCGCCGCGGGCGCGTACGCCCTCCGCCGGCCCCTGCACCACCGCTGACCGGGACATGCCGCACATCCGTGACGGGCGGGCGGCGGCCTTCGCCGCCGTCCTGGCCGTTCTGGGAACCGGGACCGTGATCCTGGGGCTGCGCACGGAGGACGGCCTGCCACCACCGGTCGACGCGGCCGGTCCCGCCTCCCTCGCCCCCGTGCCGGCCGTTCCGTCCGCCGCGTCTCCGGCGAACGGGCCGACCGCGACAGGACCCGCGGGCGACGTGCCACCCCCGCCGGCGGGGCAAGGATTGGCGGGCAAGGGACCGGCGGGGCAAGGACCGGCGGGCGAGGGCTCACCGGCGAAGGGGATGAGGGCGTCGGTTCCGGTGCGCCTGCAGATTCCGGCGATCAGGGTGGACACCGGGGTCATGGAGCTGGGGCTGCGACGCGACGGCACCCTCGAGGTGCCGCCGCTGCGTGGTGACGCGCCGGCCGGCTGGTACCGGCACTCGCCGACGCCGGGTGAGCCCGGCGCGTCGGTGCTCGCCGGGCACGTGGACACGGCACGGGACGGCCCGGCGGTCTTCTTCCGGTTGCGTGAGCTCAAGGCAGGCGATCCCATCGCGGTACGGCGTAAGGACGGCACCGTGGCGAAGTTCGTGGTGTCCCGGGTCGCCACCTACTCGAAACGGGACTTTCCGAGCCGCGAGGTGTACGCCCCCCTGGCTTCTCCGGGACTGCGGCTGATCACCTGTGGCGGGGTCTTCGACCGCGGCGAGGGAAGCTACCGGAGCAACGTCGTGGTGTACGCGGACCCGGTTACGTAACCGGTTCCGACCCTCTTTTCGGCCAGTTTGGTTCCGGAACCCGGGGGGTTCATGCCGATCGAACCGGTATGCCGGATCGGTCTGCTTGACATGGGGCGACAGCGGTTGGTTCTGTGACGGGCATCATTGCGATCTTGTTTCGGAAGGAACCCCTCCGCATGACGAGACCCCGCCCGATCCGCCGCGCCGCCGCGGTGGCGCTCACCTTCGGGCTCGCCCTCACCGTCTCGCCGGCACTGCCGGCCTCCGCGCACACCGGATGGGTCGCCGGCACCCAGAACCTCGGCCCGAACGTCACCGTCTTCGACCCCAGCACGCCGGTCGCCGAGATCCAGGCCACGCTGGACGCGACCTACGCCAAGCAGGTCGACAACGAGATGGGTACGGCACGGTACGCGTACCTCTTCAAGCCCGGCACGTACGGCACCGCCGAGCAGCCGCTCCAGATCAAGGTCGGCTACTACACCGAGATCAGCGGTCTCGGTGCCAAGCCCGGCGACGTGGTGATCAACGGCAAGGTCGAGGCGTACAACCGCTGCCTCAGCTCCGACCCCGCGAACCCGAACTGCATCGCGCTCGTCAACTTCTGGCGCACGCTGTCCAACCTGACCGTCAACATCAACGGCGCCGGCCAGGACGGCTGCCGCCAGACGGCCAACTTCTGGGCCGTGTCGCAGGCCGTCTCGCTGCGCCGCACCCAGTTCAACGGCGGCACGCTGTCGCTGATGGACTACTGCACCGCCGGCCCGCAGTACGCCAGCGGCGGCTTCATCGCCGACTCCAAGCTGCCGGCCACCACCAACGGCTCGCAGCAGCAGTGGCTCACCCGCAACAGCGAGGTGGCGAGCTGGTCCAACGCCGTCTGGAACCAGGTGTTCTCCGGTGTGACCGGGGCGCCCGACGACGCGGCGTTCCCGGACCCGCCGTACACCACCCTCGACAAGACCCCGGTCAGCCGGGAGAAGCCGTTCCTGTTCGTCGACGCCAAGGGCAAGTACCAGGTTCGCGTGCCCGCGGCCAAGCGCAACACGGCCGGCTCCTCGTGGGACGACACCTCGGGCCGTACCCTCCCGCTCTCCGACTTCTACGTCGCGAAGCCGGGTGACTCGGTCCAGAAGATCAACCTGGCCCTCGCGGTCGGCAAGCACCTCCTGCTGACCCCGGGCGTCTACGACATCGCCCGCAGCATCGAGGTCCGCCGCCCGAACACCGTGGTGCTCGGCCTCGGCCACGCCACGCTGACCGCCGTCAACGGGTCGATCCCGCTCGACGTGGCCGGCGTTCCGGGCGTCGTCGTCGCCGGCGTCACCATCGATGCCGGCCTCAAGGAGTCGCCGGTCCTGCTGCGCGTCGGCAAGAAGCACGGCCTCCAGTTCAGCTCGGCGGCCAACCCGACGACGCTGAACGACGTGTACTTCCGCGTCGGCGGCCCGCACATCGGCAAGGCCGACATCGCGCTCGAGGTGAACAGCGACAACGTGCTGATCGACCACACCTGGGTGTGGCGCGGCGACCACGGCGTCGAGGGCTTCACCAACGGCGTGAACGGTGACACCGACCGCTGGAGGACCAACACCGGCCGCTACGGCGCCGTCATCAACGGCGACGACGTCACGGCGACCGGCCTGTTCGTCGAGCACTTCCAGAAGTACAACACCGTCTGGAACGGCGAGCGCGGCACCACCGTCCTGTACCAGAACGAGCTCCCGTACGACCCGCCCACCCAGGCCGACTGGATGAACGGTTCCGTCGAGGGCTACGCCGGTTACAAGGTCGGCAACAAGGTCAAGAAGCACCAGCTGTACGGCGGCGGCGTCTACGTCTTCAACCAGAACAACCCGTCGATCCACACCGAGAACGGTTTCGAGGTGCCGCAGACGCCCGGCGTCAAGCTGCACCACATCATGACCGTCAACCTCAGCGCCGGCACCATCGACCACGTGGTCAACGGCGTCGGCGAGGCCGCGGACATGACGAAGGTCGGGCAGCCGGTCTTCGTGACCGACTACCCCGCGGTCCCGTAACACCGGTCCGGCAGAGTGCTGGTGGTCACCCCGATACGGGACGGGTGACCACCAGCACCGGACGGCCCGCCTTCTCGATCAGGGTCAGCGGCACACTGCCCAGCAGCCGCTGCGCCACCCGCGGGCGTACGCTCGAACCGGCCACGACCAGGTCGGCGCGCTGCTCCCCGGCGAACCGGATGATCTGCTCGGCCGGGCGGCCCGGCAGGACCGTACGCGTCGCCTCGATCCCGGCCGCCGCCAGCCGCGTGGCCGCCGCCTCCGCCGCCTTCTGCGCACGCTCCGCGTAGACGCTGCGCGGCATCGGTGCCAGATGTTCGGCCTCCAGCTCGTCCACCGCGACGACCGCAACCGACGCACCGGTCTGCCGGACCAGGTCGGTGACCGCGTCGGTCACCCACGGCTGTTCCTCCGCAGGGTTTACGGCAAGCACGATATGCATGTCACCCAAGGTACGGGTAACGTCACGTATCCGCAGTGGACCTTTTCTGGGAGCACTCATGGCGGATGTGACCTCGTCCGAGGCTGAGCAGCCAACACTCAACCGGGTGATCGGCCCGGCTCTTTTGCTGCTCTTCGTCATCGGCGACATTCTCGGAACCGGCGTGTACGCGCTGACCGGCAAGGTGGCCAACGAGGTGGGCGGTGCCGTGTGGCTGCCGTTCCTGCTGGCCTTCGTGGTCGCGCTGCTCACCGCCTTCAGCTATCTGGAACTGGTCACCAAGTACCCACGGGCCGCCGGAGCGGCGCTCTACACGCACAAGGCGTTCGGGCTGCACTTCCTCACGTTCATGGTGACCTTCGCGGTGATGTGCTCCGGGCTGACCTCGGCGTCCAGCGCGTCCAAGGCGTTCGCGGGCAACTTCGCCGAGGCGTTCGACCTGTCGCTCGGCGACGGCATCGCCCTCACCGCGGTGGCACTCGGCTTCATCACCCTGGTCGCTGCTATCAACTTCCGGGGCGTCGGCGAGAGCGTCAAGGCCAACGTGGTGCTCACCTGCGTCGAGCTGACCGGTCTGCTGATCGTCATCGGGATCGGCGCGTGGGCGCTCGGCGGGGGCAACGGCGACCTGTCCCGGCTCACCGAGTTCAACACACCGCCGGGCGAGAGCGTCCTGCTGTCGGTCACGGCCGGCACGGCACTCGCGTTCTTCGCCATGGTCGGTTTCGAGGACTCGGTCAACATGGCCGAGGAGACCCGCGACCCGGTCCGGATCTTCCCGAAGGTGATGCTGATCGGGCTCTGCTTCACCGGGGTCATCTACGTGCTCGTGGCGATCTCGGCGGTGGCGCTGGTCGCACCCAGTGATCTCGGCGCCGGCGACACGCCGCTGCTCAAGGTGGTCGAGGCCGGGGCTCCCGCCTTCCCGCTGTCGATCTTCGCGTTCATCACCATGTTCGCGGTGGCCAACTCGGCGCTGATCAACATGATGATGGCGAGCCGCCTGCTGTACGGGATGGCGAACGAACGGGTCCTGCCGACGGTCCTGGGGCGCGTCCACCGGCGCCGCCGTACCCCGTGGGTGGGCATCGTGTTCACCACCCTCATCGCGTTCGGGCTCATCTGGTTCGCCGACCTGGCGGCGCTCGGCGGCACCACCGCGCTGCTGCTGCTCTGCGTGTTCACCGTCGTCAACGTGGCGGTGCTGGTCCTGCGGCGTAACCCGGTCGAGCACAAGCACTTCCGGGCGCCGACCGTGATCCCCGTCATCGGCGCGGTGGCGTGCGCGTTCCTGGCCAGCCCGCTGTCCGGACGGGCCGGGGCCGACTACCGGGTCGCCGGAGTACTGCTTGTCATCGGCGTGATCCTCTGGGTGATCACTTATCTGTCCAACCGATACATTCCGGGCGCGATCTCCCGTACCTGATCGGGCTCGTGGGTCGTTGGAACTTTGTCCCGCCTGACGCGTTCCCCCAAAGGGAGCGAAACCCCCGGACGTCGCAGGTAGGTAGCTGTTCGACACTGGTCGACACCCTCGTCGTGGCAGCTCATCGGGATGTGCGAAGCTGCCCGCTACCACAAACACCCTCCTCTCCTGTCCGGAGGCCCGATATGGCATCATTCCTCTACTTTGTTGCCGGGCTCGTGATCGGCGTGGTAGGCGGATGGCTGGTCTGGGGACGCCGCGTCGGCGCCACCACCCCGGCCCCCTCCACCGCACCGGCCACCGAGACCACCCCGGCTGTCGCCGTGCCCCAGACCGCCGACGACGATGACGCCGCGGCTACCGCCTCCCCGTCCCCCGCCGACGCATCCGCGCCGGCCGAGCTCTCCCCGGCATCGTCCGTCCTGGCCGGGTCCGGCGCGACCCCGGCCACCGCGAACGGGTCGATCGCTGCCGCCGAGAAGCCGGCCGAGGACGCTCCCGGTGCCGAGAAGAGCGCGCTGATCGCCGAGCCCGTCGCCGCTGAGCCCGTCATCGCCGAGCCCGTCGCCGCTGAGCCCGTCATCACTGAGCCCGTCGCCGCGCCTGAAAGGGACGCCGACGACGAGCCGACCGTGAAGCTGCCGATTCGGGAGTCGGCCGTGGACGAGCCCGTTGCCACGCCGGAGCCCGTCGCGACCCCTGAGCCGGTCGCCGAGGCCGAGCCCGTACCCGCACCCGAGCCGGTCGCCGCCCCCGAGCCCGTCGCCGCCCCGGAGCCGGTCGCCGCACCCGAGCCGGTCGCCGCCCCCGAGCCCGTCGCCGCCCCGGAGCCGGTCGCCGCGCCCGAGCCGGTCGTTCCGGCCCAGGCCGTCATCACCGCCGAGCCGGACCTCGTGGGCACGCCCGCCCCGGTCGCCCAGCCCGACGACCTCACCAGGATCCCCGGCATCGGCCCCAAGGTCGCGATGGCACTGGCCGCCGCCGGTATCACCACCTACGCCAAGCTGGCCGAATCCGATGTGACCAGCCTCAAGCAGGCCATCAACGCGGCCGGCATGCGCGGTTCCGCGAGCCTGGCCACCTGGCCGGACAAGGCCCGCGAACGGGTCGGCGTGAACAGCTGAACACGACCGCCGCCCCGGTCTGACCGCGGCGACCATACGGCAGGGCGTGAGCCGGTGAACCGAGAGGCACCGGGTCACGCCCTGCCGGCTTTCCAGGACCGCTCGCCGGGGACCACCTTGTGACTCCTCGCCCGGGGGCACCTTCCGGCTCCTCGCTGAAGCTCTTGCGGGGATCGCTTGCCAGGCACATCCTCGCGCGGGCCGGGGCGCCCGCCGGCCGTACCGGAGCCGGGTGATCGCAGCCTGGAAGGCTGCCACGCCGCGCCGAACCTGTCTTCGCCGGCCCGCGGAGGCAGGTTGCAGCAAGGTTGTTGCTCAGCTCACTGGAAGAAGTTGCAGGACGGGAGTGCGCCGGACGATGTATCCGGCTGCCCAGCGAGCACCGCAACCGAAGAGCAACAAACCCGGCGGGCAGAGCAACGGGCGAACAGAGCAACCGGCGAACACGACAGCCCCGGAGCGCAACGGAGGAACCACCATGAAGGTCAGTGCCGCTTTCCCCTCGGCCTACGACAGTTCGGCCGCCTACAGCCGGCTGCAGAGCGCCCGCACCAAGCTGGTCACCGACCAGATGCCGACCGCCGCCGGGCCCGCCGTCATCACGGCCGACCGGGCCGCCGTCGTCACGGCTGAGGCCGAGGTGGCGCGCATCGAGGCGGAACGCTCGGCCGCGGTGGCCCAGTTCCAGCGCAGTGGCCGGTTCCTCGACGTCTTCGGCTGACGACCGCCGCCCGGCTCCCCCGCCGTACCGGATCGGGGGGTGCGGCCCCGGCGCGATACGAATCGGCCGGGATTCGCCGGCCCTTAGTGCTCGAGTCCGTAGATCCTTCGGGGGTTATGCGGCCAGGGCGAGTGCGGGAGGCTGGTGATCGCAGCCGGCGGGTTGCTGGAGGTTCTGCTCTTTCTGTTCGTGTCGCTCGATCCGGGCCATGAGGTCCTCGAGGTCGGCCGGAGTGAACTTCCATCTGAACGGCCGGGCGGTCTGGTTGTAGCGCTGCTCGAAGGCGGTGAGTCGGCCTTCGACCTGGTCAAGGCTGGTGAAGTCGTTGGGTGTGAGGACTTTGCGCTGGATGATCGAGAAGTAGATCTCGATCTGGTTGAGCCAGGAGGCGTGGATCGGGGTGTGGATCATGACCGCGTTCGGGAACCGCTGCGCGAGACGGTCGATCGCGGCTTGACCGCG